>NZ_CAKKTK010000123.1:0-8128 GCF_920656135.1 Frankia sp. Cppng1_Ct_nod
CAACCGCCCGGTGGTGGCGGAGGCACGTCCCCCGGGGCTCCACCGCCGGTGTAACTGGCACGCACGAGAGCCCCACCACCACCCTGGTAGTACTCTACGGTCACAACATGTTTTCCAGCAGTGATCGGAACCGTGGCGGTGTAGGTCGTCGGACCCTGGTCCTTCCACTGGTCGATGATGAGCGCATCGTCGACGTACATGCGCACACCGTCGTCGGCCGTGGCGGTGAATGTGCTGTTACCTGCCCTGAACTGGTCGGTCCGGCTCCAGCGTGTCGAGAAGTTGTATGCACCTATATCGCCCACTCCCGGCCCTTTTTCGCCGAAATCGTAGCTGAGCGGGCTTTCGCAGCGCTCGGCCGCCGGTGCTCCGGACAGCGTCCTGTTGTTGAAGTAGGACGCGGCCCACTGGGTCGACAGGCAGGTCAATGACGATGGCGGAGCAGCAGCGAGGTAGGAGACCTGCGCGACGGCACCCCCACCATGTTCGTAGTACTCGACCTTGAGCGTATGATTACCTTCAGTAACCTTCGGGCTGGCTGTAAATGTGGTCGGACCCTGATCCCGCCACTGGTCGATGACGAGCGTGTCATCCACGTAGACCCGGATGCCGTCATCGGCTTCTGCAGTGATCGTTATGGCACCGGCCGACAACTTCTCGGTCCGAGTCCAGCGGACCGAGAAGTTGTCGGCACCGATACCGGGGACCCCGGGTGCTCCGGTTCCCCAGTCATGACTGATCGCGTCCTCGCACTGCACCCGAGCGGTACCCGCCAGCGCGGTCCCGGGAAAGTAGGACGCGGTCCACTGAGTGGCTGCGCAGGTCGGTGGTGGCGGCACTGGGGGTGCATAGCCGAACTGGACAAGGGCTCCCCCACCATTCTGGTAGTACTCCACCACGATCGTGTGCTCGCCGGCCGCGATCGTCGGGCTTGCGGTATAAGTGGTCGGCCCCTGGTCTTTCCATCCGTCGATGACCGTTCTGCCGTCCAGGAAAACCCGGATTCCGTCGTCCGCGGTTGCCGTGAAGCCGTATTCCCCGGGATCCAGATAAAGGGTCCGGGTCCACCGGACGGAATACCCTGAAGTTCCGATACCGCCGATCCCGGGGCCGGCCCCTCCCCAGTCGAAGCTGATATCACTGTCACAGCGTGAGTTGGCCGCTGGTGCCGTCAGCGCCATGTTCGCGAAGTAGTCGCCGGCCCACTGTCCGGCCGGACAGGTGACGGCCTTCGCCGTACCGGGGATGACGAGGACTACAGCGGCGAGCTGTACGGATGCGATTGCGAGCAGCCCGGTAAGAACACGGCGTCTTCTCGTCCACCGACGCCGTCTCGTGAACACCATAGCCGAAGGACCGGTCACGCCTCGACCTCCGGAACTGCGGTGGTCACCGGATTGCGGGGATACCGAAAAGAACTACGCGCCGGACGTTGGCGTTCGTTGTAGATGGTTCTGTCGACCAGTACGTAGCGGGCGGCCACAGCGATCGCCAGAGTTGCGAATGTGGCCATCGGGACGCTCGTATGCCAACGATCCACAAAAAGTCCGAGCAGTGGGAGTCGTATGACAAGGTCAAAGTTGTTCAGCAGCGCGAACGGCACGTATCGGCGGATCCTGGACTGACCGCCCCGTTCCCATACCAGTAGGTCGCAACCAATGAAATTCCATAGGATAGCAAACTGAGTGGCAATTATGGCGGCTATCAGATAATTCATTCCAGCATGGTGCAGAAGCGAGGTTCCGAAGATGTTGGGAAATATCCCGGTGGCACCCACCAGCGCAAATCGTGCCGCGCGGGGCAGCCGGAGTGAAAACAGCCGCCGCGCGAAGCGGACGCCCTCAGAGAGGGTAGCGTTCGATGATCCTGCATACCGTTCTCCGAATACATAACCGACCTCGACGACCCGAAGCCGACCGGTGCGCACCAGCAGCTCAAGAAGGATCTTGTAGCCATCCGGACGAAGGCGATCAAGATCTAGAGCTGCGATCCGGACGAGGAAGAACCCGCTCATCACGTCTGTCACCCCGCGCAACCGCAGCGGAAAGACCAGGCGGGACAGTAGGTTCGCTCCGGAAGACACCAACCGCCGGACCCCGGTGGCCAGGCCTGTAGCACTCCCGCCATCGACGTACCGGCTGCCGATGACGACGTCGACATCCCCTTCGCTCACCGCGGCAAGGAGTTTGGGAACCACCTCCGGCGGATGCTGTAGGTCACCGTCGAGAATGACGGCATAGTCGGCTCGACACAGCCGAATGCCTTCGGTGACAGCTCCTCCGAGCCCGCCCACGCGATACGGCGCCGGCCGATGATGGACCCGGACCCGCATTCGTACGGAGCTTCGGAGCCGCTTGATGGTCGCGGGCGTGTCGTCGTCCGAGTCATCGACGAAGATGACCTCACTTGGCAGATCCGCCAGGGCCGAATCAAGCCGGCGTAGGAGCGGTTCGACGTTCGCGGCCTCGTTGCGGGTCGGTACCACCACCGATACAACTACCTGCTCGCCCGGTTGGTAGCCGGAGACAACGGCGGTGCGCATGGTCGAAGCCACCGTCGAGGAAGCTCGCGGCTGCGGCACCAGGTCTGCGAGCCGCGCGTCGTAGACACGCTCGTCAGGCACACTCATCCGCAGATCTCCCCCCGATTCTGGACGGCCGCCACAACCGCGGCCATCCGCTGCATACATTGAATTCTGTGACCTGAGTTTCCCGGTCCGGTGGATCGACTATTGTTACGATCCTCTTCCGGCAGTTTGACCCAGGACTGCCCACGGCGGGATCGCCCGCATCGCAAGCAGTCATTTCCAGGCCGTTCTCGTCGGCCTGCTTCATTACTGTAGGAGCCGAGGTGATCGGCATCCGGGGTGCGGCGGCCACAACATGTTCGTTGTGCTTGTCGGCGCCGGCCGCGACCAACTTGATTACCACCCCGGTTGCGGCGGACAGCAAAGTTCAATCCCCCAACGCTAGCTCGTGACAAGACCCTCGTGGAAACTGCGAGGGAACCAGGTTTTTCGGGGCCTCCGGTGCCGCGAGAAAATCTCGATTGCGTCACCTTCGGCCGGCCGGTACCGAAATCCGTGGCAGGCCGGAGAGATCCGCGGTCAGTGCATCACGGAAAGAGCCGGGCCGCTTCGGTACGACCTGCGCGAAAATCGCTCTGGCCCAAGGGACCAGAACAGAATTAGCCGGTTTTACGGGATTACGGCCCGTCAGCCCGGCCGGAGCAGAAAGAGCAGACCTAAACTGCGAATATGAACCCCCCCGGATCAAGTCCGGTAGCGCAAATCGTGTCGGTGTGGAGCGAACGTATCAGGAGTCGATCGAGGTCTGCGTCGGCCGACCTGTGACGCGCACGTATCGGGCAGGTGTCATCGCCTATGAGGCTGACGCTGAATTGACAGAAACTACCCTCAGTTATTGGTCGACGTGGGGAAACTACTTACTGTAATCAAAGTACTTTCCTCAATCGCACACTGTTTACCAGCTATGAACCGCGCCACAGACATCCCCTGTAGGCCTTCATTTGATCTTCCGTTGTGCTTAAGGTGGTGGGTGACGCATGCGCGACACCCCTACCCTCGACGCCACCAGCTCTTATTTCGCATCTGGGTCCGTCGCCACGCTCGCACATCGGTGCGCGATGTCACTCCAGAACGGATCTGGTTTGCTGTCGGGCAGCCGGACCGGGCAGGTATCAGCACTGTGCGCTGGTTCCGTCGCTTGGATTCAGCATTGCCGCGGCATCACACCGCCTGCGCATGACGGCCACGTCCGATCCTCGACCTCGGCTCCTGGCCGGGGAGATCAGCCGTCATGGCGACGCCAACAGGCGAGCGCGGGAAAGTACACCGCGCTCGCCATGAAGACCGTATACGTGATCATGCAGATCGAATATCCGCCCGGCAGGCCCTGGCCACCGTCATCGAACTACGGCAGCTTTCAGCATCCCGAAACAGGTATCGAAATAACCGTTCCACGAGCCGAAAAACCTACCCTCGGGGGCTCCAAAATGCTGGGCTCACTTGGAAGGGGCAACGCCGTATTTATCGATCCCGGATCGTACCAGAGCAAGCGCAGCCGAGTTGGCGGCAAAATTCGCCTGGTCCATGAAGCTGAGCGCGAACAGACCCATGGACGTCACCTGTCGAATGTATGTGTCGGTGAACAAGGACTTCAGGTCGGCGGTCCAGGTGTTTTGGGAACCGTTGTCAGGCTTGAAGTGCGAGACCATGACGGGGCCGTACTGTCCGAGTATGCCGGTCATATCCAGAATATCCTGGGTATTCGAGTCCGACTGCATCGCCTGGAAGCTCTGAAAGTCGGACTGACGCATCACGTCCGCGAAATAGGGGAACATCGACCGGCCACCACCCTTGCCCGGGTCGTCGTAGCGTGCCTGCCAGCCTCCCCACCCCAGGGAGACCTTGGCGTTCGGGGCAACCGAGTGGAAAATCGCCATAGCCGCGAGGTACTTGTCCTTGAGCGCAAGGTAGTAGTTCGTGACCTCCGGGCTGGACGCCCAGGCATTGGTCTCGCAGGCGTAGGTCTGAAATTCCGTAAACAGCGTTACATAGAGTGGTGGCCCGCCGGCTGCGCCCTTGAAGATGTCAGCAAGCTTACGGGCATCGTCGAGAAAAGCCGCGGACAGCGGATAATCACGGCCGCAGGCCGGGCCATGTGAAGTCTGCGTGGTGCCGACCTGGCCGGTTCCATCAAGCCACACCACGAGATGAATTGAACGACCGGAAGCGTAGGTCTGTGGAATTCGGTTACTCGCCCAGTCCCGCATGAATCCAAGGTCGGACGGAGAGTTGTACCAGGTGGTAAACATTCCGAGCCCATCGGCGACGGGCGATGCCGCGTCACTGTCCAGGGCCGGGCCAAGTCCGAAGAGAAGCTTTCCGGAGCTGTTCGTACTGTGCGGAAGGGCTAGCGGGACGAGAGTCGACGATACGGGGCTTGGCCGGGCCGTCGGGGACATCGCCGGTTGCGAGGACGAGCTGGAGGACGATGGCGTTGCGGAAAGCCTGACGCCGGTGGTGGGCTCGGCCCCGGGTCGACCGATTTCGCCCGCTGCCGAAGCCAGGACAGTCGGTGGAGTGGGTGACGCCGTGAGGGCCGAGACGCCCTCCCCCGACACGGACGATTTCCGCGCAAGAGGTTGACAACCAGCCAGACTGACGGCGGTCGCGGCCACGAGAGAAAGAAGGGCGACTGTCGCGGGGCCGGTACGAGAAAGCTTTGCTGCGGTCACAGGCAGGTCCCGTCTGATCGAGATCAGTGGCCACAGCTTACGGGCCGGCCACTGGGAGGCAGCAGCTGGATGCCATGTCGACCCAATCGATGCCGGACAGTAGTCGGCCCTGTGGCGGCAGCGGCTACCTCATCCCGTGCGTTGCAGGATCTTGCCGTAACCATCCGCATAGCTGACATCAAGCTTGTGCGACACCCGAAGAAGTACTGGACCACGCACGTAGGTGTACTCGATCTTCGCCGGGTCGGAGCCCTGTGACGTGAGGAAACGCTGCCGCTGCTGTGCATCGGCCGGAGTTCGGAAGACTTCCACGCTTCCACCCAGCCAAACGCTTCCAGCGCTCGTGTCGGGCAACCCGTCACGGGACACGCGACCATCGACGAACGCGGCCTTCGAGATGTAGCCGCCCGGCCGACCGAGCAGATGCTCACTGTCCGTCGTAGTGGTGTAGACGATTGTGGGCGTCACGGGAAGGCCGGAATCCCTGAGCTGGGTGACCAGCTCCGACGCGCTGAGCGCACCAGGCGTGCCGGCCGGAGCAGGAGCGACCTGGGAGCCTGTGGGTGGGTTGATGCCGGACTGTCCGACCCCAGGTACCGACCCGGCCGCCGGGGACACAGCGGTGCCGGCACTCGGCGTACCGCTGGACGAACAAGCCGCTACCAGCAGCGTGCACAGAAGGACCAGTTGCGCCGTCCTTGACACTGAGTTCTTCATATCCGTGTCTCTCATCGTCGTTTCCCTGGAATGGTGGAGCTCGGTGCAAGGCGACGCCCGCTCCGCCCCGACCGCCACATCCCGGTCAGGTTGTCGTGCTGGTCCGACCGGCTGGCCGGATCAGCACGACAACTGTTGACATAGATGTCAGGCGTCCCCGGGCCCGCAGGCCACGCCGTCCTTGTTCGTGTCAATCTTCAGCTGATCCCGCTTACTCACCGGAATCGAACTCAGACCATGCTGCCGCAGCCACTGGCAGCGGTTACGGGTACCCGGCGGGAAGTTCACCGGCACGCACTGGGTCGGCAGACCATAGTGGTGGTCACAACCGTCGACGTACTCGCTGGAAAGTTTTACCGCGGGTGCGGGGAACACCCGCGAATTGACTGCGGTCGGCGGCAGGCTCGGACCCGCCACCTGCGGACTCGCGGTCATTATCCCAGGGCTGGTAGGGATAGGACCAAAGGGGCTGGTAGTGACCCGCGGGCTGGCGGTAGTCGCCTGCGGAACGGGAGTGGCTGTCCCCCGCGTGGGTGCCGCCGCGCTGGAAACCGCCGCGTCGGCGGTCCCCGCAGCCGTCACCGCAAAAGCGAGGAACGCGGCAACCAGACTCCGTCTGAGGACACGGTCATGTCGGCCCGGTTCATCGACCATGAGGGCTCTACTCCTTCCGATATTCCGCCTCATCCCACATGCACCCAACGAGCGACCGACGGCACATTATTGATGTCGGTGACGAACAGCATGTAGTCGCCTAGCGGAGCAATGTTCGGGTTGGCTGTGAGCGACACGGTCAGTTGCCCGTTGTTGTTGACTGTGATGGGCAGGTCGACCGAACGCTGGTTCGGGTCGGAGGAGTGTGTCACCGCGGCCGGCCTGATCAGCTGCGCGGACTTGATGGCCACGTTGGAGGTCGTGCCCACCGTCTGCGTCGAACCATAGGCCCACTGGGCAGCGGCCGCCGTGACCGTCGGCCGGACCCCGTTCAGCAGATAAGGAGGTGTGTAGATCGAGACACGCATGTCGAACGAACCGTCACCCGGGTTGTTCCCGATTGCGAGAACATGGCCATCCGGTAGCAGCAGCGCCGACGAATGGTACGTCCGCGGAACCGGGTCCGTTGCCATCACCGTGAACGTGTTCGCAACCGGGTCGTACATCGATGCCTCATACACCGGATCGGCCCGGTTGTGCAGGCCGCCCCCGGTCTCGAACACCTTCCCATCCGGAAGGATGACCGCGGACACGTACATCTTGTTTGCCAGCAGGTTCGGGCCGGGGACGTAGGCCGGATTCGCTCCGGACAGGTCGATGAGGTCCGTCGTGTTGTTCGCATCGACGTTGGTCTCGATGTTCCCCCCGCCGAAGGTGGCAACACGCTGGGCCTGCGCCGGTGGCAGCAGGACCGACATCGATTGGTCCCTCTCCTCCTTCAGGCGAAGTCCCGGTACATCGGCCACCTGACCGGTGTCCACGTTGTAGAGGTTGGCTCCGGGCCCATCGCTGACGTTGTTACCGAACACGTGCGAGCCGGTGTAGAAGAGCCGCCCGTCCTGCAGGAGAATCATCGACGGGTAGAGACCCCAGAAACGATAGGTCTGGGTCGGCCGTGGATTGTTCCACTGCCCGCTGGCACTGTAGAAACGCTCGACCTCGACGGAGCCGTTGCCATTCTCGTCCAGGCCACCAAGCGAAATCACGTCGCCGTTACCGAGCTCGGTGGCAGACGGGTACCAGTGCCCGGTGTTGAGATCATTCACCCGCACGTACTGATTCGTTGTCGGATCGAAGACATACGATGACTTGATGCCCTCGTAGCCATGGTCCGCGGTCGGGTAGGCCTTGTTCCCGCCCATCACCAACAATTGACCATTGGCAAGCTGAACATGTCCGGTGCAGAAGAAGTCATCGGGTGTCGGAACAGCGGCGAAGGCGCCGGTGGTCGGGTTCCATACCGATGTCTTGAAGGTGCCCGCCGCGAACTGATCGGGGTCGTTACCCGAACCTGCGATGAGCAGCACATTCCCGTTCTTGAGAAGTGCGGCATGAATAGCCCGCACGGGTGACTGGGAGCTGAGCACCTGCCAGGATCCCTTGGTGCACGCATCGCCCGCCGCGCAGTTCGAATGCTCGACCTGGGAGTAGTCATCGG
>NZ_CAKKTK010000124.1:0-8090 GCF_920656135.1 Frankia sp. Cppng1_Ct_nod
TAACGGTCAGTCGCGGCGCAGCGTCACGCCCTGCGCGTTGAAGAAGAAGCCTCCGGCGGTGACGATGGCCCGACGGGCGTCGGGGACCTGGCGGTCTCCGGCCAGGCCCTGCAGCTGGTGCACGGCCTCCCGGACGTGACCCGAACCCTGTGTGCCGCCTTCGGACAACGCGCCGCCGTGGGGGTTCACCGGGACCCGACCGTTGATCAGAATACGGTTGGTCTTGTCGTCCCAGTGTTCCCTGATGAAGTGGCCCGCCTCGCCGGGGCCGCAGTAGCCGACGTTCTCCAACCAGTTCAGCGTGATGATGGTGAAGCCGTCATACGGAAAGTAGACGTCGACGTCGTCGATCCAGAAGTCGCTCTTCGCCTTGAGGGTTTCCACGACGACCTGCTGCCCGTGCTGGCGAAGGCTGGGTGTCTGGTCCTCCTCGTGCTTGTCGACCATGCCCAGCGCCGCGGCCTGGACGAGAACCGGCGGGTGCGGCAGGTCGCGGGCACGCTCCGCGGTCGTGACCACGAAGGCGTCCCCGCCGTCCACCGGCACGTCCATGTCCAGCATGCACAGGGGCCAGCGGATCATGCGTGCGGACAGGTAGTCGTCCATGGTGAGGGGCTTGCGCATGGCCGCTGCCGGGTTGGCGGCGGCGTTCGTGCGGTCGTTGATGGCGACGTAGCCGAAGTGCTCCTTCGGGACGCCGTACTCGTGCATGTACCGGGACGCCCAGGCTGTGTATCCGACACCGCCGAAGATCGTCTCGGGTCCGGCGGTGACACCGGCGCCCGCGGCCGAGGGACGGCGGAACGGGTCCTTCAGCGCGGACGCGGTGCCCCACGCCTCCCGGTAGGCGGCGTGATAGACGAGTGCGACCTCGCACAGGCCGCTGTGAACCGCGCTCACGGCGGCGGCGAGCTGGTTCACGAACGGGATGAAGGGCTCGGCGAACCAGGTGACCTCGGGAATACCGAGGATCGTCTGCAGCTCGGAGGCCGGCGGTGTCGAGCCGGAGATGCCGTCGACGTCGGCCGCGGTCAGTCCGCAGTCACGCAGCACCTTGATGCAGGCCTCCGCGGCCCAGGACGCGCGGCTCCGCTCGGTGTTGCGAGGCTGGAAGCCCGTGGTGGCCGCGGCGGCGATGGCCACCTTGTCCTTCATCGGGTTACGGCTGCTGGTCATCGGCCCGTCTCCGTTACCGCCGTCGCGCCGGTGCCGGCGCCCGTTCCGGTCAGGCGGAACACCGGGACCGGTGTGCCGGACCGTTCGATCCAGTCGAGTTCGACCCGGTCCGCGATGTGGATCGCGTCGTGCGCAGCCCCGACGACCGTGCTGGTGAACCGCAGCCCCTCCTGCTCGTCGAGCGCGACCGTGACGACCGGGTAGGGAGTGGAGTAGTCCACCCCCTCGGCCGGCGGCCCCTGGTGCAGGAAGACCGTCATGAAGATGCTGCCCTGCCCCGCGACCTCGGTGGGAACGATGTTCCACGACCAGCACGCCGGACATACCGGCTTCGGTGGGTGTCGCCAGATGCCGCAGTCGCCACAGCGGTTGATTATCAGTCGGTGGGCGAGCCGGCCCCGGTAGTGCGCGGCGTTGTCGCGGGTCAGCGTGTGCCCCGGGAAGCGGGTCACCAGTTCCTCGTCGCTGATCGGTTCGCCCATCTGGCCTTCTCTCTTTCCGTCTTTCCGTCGCGGCACGCGGTCCGCCGCCCACCCTACGGTTAGCCAGGTTAGACGAATAGACTGCTTGTCCGTCACGGGTGGGGAGCGGACAGGCGTGGACCGCGGCTACCTGAGGTGTGCCTGGACTGTTTCGGTCACCAGCGCCGGTGGATCCAGCGGTTCTCCCACCAGTTGCGGACTGCGGTTGGCCGCGAGGACGGCCATCTCGTGCAGGTTCGTCCAGACTCCGAGCGCCGGACCGGTGGCTCTGCCGGTGCCGGGTAGAGGCCGGTGGTGTCGCGTACCCACGCGAGTGCCGCGCCATGGCCGTGCAGTACCGCCACTGCCCGGTCGGCAGCCTGATCGGACTGGCCTAACAGATCATCGACCAGTGCGTGCGCGCGGGTCCGGTCGTCTCCTGCGGTCTTGAAGGTGGATCTTACGTGCTGAGCCCGACCGCCGGCCGCCCAGTGCGAGATTCCGGTCGCAGGCGAGAGTCGTTCACCGGTGTGTCGGGAGGCCCTGGGAACCGGTGGTCTGCAGCGACTGCTTCTGGAGCCAGGACAGGACGGCGTCCGCGACTTCGCGCCAACCGCTGTCCAGCGCCAGTGAATGACCGCGGTCGGGAAACTCCCGGTATTCCGTCACCGTGGGGGCGCTGAGGTACTGCTTCAGGGTGGATTTGATGATCGTCGCAGGAACGGTGTGGTCCTTGCCGCCGGCGATCAGCAGGAGAGGTCCCCGCTTCGCGTTGCCGGTGTCGACGTGCGCCGGGGACCGCGACGAGAAGGTGGCCGAGGCGGCCTCGAACAGCGGTCTCCCCGGCGACGGGACGACCCACCGCTCGAACAGCTCGTCGGATTCCTGCTCGGGCAGCATGTTGCCGAACCCGTAGCGAAACTGCTGGGATGTCAGGGACACGGCGCGCCGCTTGTTGGCGGGGTTGCGCAGTGCGACGGAGGCGACGCGCAGCGCCGACGGCGGCAGGTACACCACACCCTTGATCGGCGCCGCGTCGATCGCCACCGCGGCAGCGGCGAGGTCCTGACCGAGAAGCCGCTGGGCGATCAGGCCGCCGAAGGAGTGGCCGATGACGATCGGTTTCGTCTCGAACGATTCGATGATCTTTGCATAATGGTCGACCACGTCGTTGATCCCGTACCCGGCCACCGCCTCAGGCCTGCGCCGGGCCTCCTCGACGGTGCCGGGCTCGCCCGGCCAGGCCGGCGCGACCGGCTCGTAGCCGTTCTCCCGGAACAGTTCGGCCCAGGCGCCCCACGAATCGGAGTGCAGCCACAGACCGTGGACGAAGACGACGGGAACGCGATGCACGGACATGTTCTCTCTTTTCCTGCTGCTACGGAATGGACACGGAATGGACATTGCTACGGCCATGCCGGACACCTGCACCCTGGCCGTCCGACAGGCTCCGCAGGTCGTGGCAAAGCCTGTGATGGTCAGGAATACCCACAGGCGACGGGCGTCACGCCGCCAGGCAGGAAGATCCCGCGGTATCAGCGGGTGTCCGGTATCAGCGGGTGTAGTCGCGGTCGGGGAGGCTGACGGCGAGCACCGCGATGTCATCGCTGCCGCCGTCCGGCCCGGTCATCGCACCGGGCAACTGGTCGCACAGCTGGTCGGGAGCGGTGCCGGCCAGGCGGGCCGCGTGATGGTGCAGGCGGGCGAGGCCGTGGTCGAGCGCCGCGCCGCGGGTTTCGATGAGGCCATCCGTGTACAGCAACAACGTGCCGCCGTGGGGAAGCACGGCGGTGTGGTCGTGCCGGTCGGTGGTGGGATCGACGCCGAGGAGAAGGTCTTCGGACGCGGTGAGGAACCGGTGGTGTCCCTCGGGGTGAAGCAGCAGGGGCGGGGGGTGGCCGGCGTTCGACCAGCGCAGGAAGAACTGTTCCGTCCCGTCCAGGGCGAAACAGCGGAGGTGCGCGACGAGGGCGGTGGTGAGGACGTCGACGCCGAGGCCCGCGGTGAGCCGGTCGAGGCGGCTAAGGACGGCGGCGGGTGTTTCGTGACGGTCGTAGGCGCATCCGCGCAGCAGGTTCCGTAGCTGCCCCATGCATGCGGCCGCGGTGAAGTCGTGGCCGGCCACATCGCCGATGACGAGGGTGAGGGTGCCGTCGAGGAGGGTGAACGCGTCGTACCAGTCGCCGCCCAGATCGGCGCCTTCTCCGGCGGGCAGGTAGCGGGCGGCCAGCCGCAGACGGCCGACGTCGGGGAGCCGGGTGAGCATGCCGGCCTGCAGGACCGCGGCGGCGTTGCGTTGCAGGTCGTACAACCGGGTGGCCTCGACGGCGAGGCCCCGGGTCACTTCCGCGACCAGGGCGAGGCGTTCGTTCGCCCGCTCGGCCTGCCGCTGCGCGGCCTGCGCCTTCCGGCCGGCGGTCTCCGCGTCGGTGCGGGCCGCCTCCGCCGCCCGCCGGGCCGCCTCCGCCTCGCGCCACATGGCCTCGGTGTGACTCATCGCGGGGGTGGTTCCGCTATCCTGACCAACCGTCGGCCTCCAGACCCTGCCGCGGTCCGTGCTCGGACGGATGCTGGTCCCGGACGCGGCGTGCCCCTCGAAGAGGGGATCGTGCCTTCACTATGACGCGATTACCGTCAACCCGCTACACCACCCTGATCGGACGGGTTGTCGGGCTTTCCTGGAGCAATGGAGGTGATCTATCCAGCTGAATGTCGGAAATTATCGGATCGGATTTCCCGGCGGATGGCAGGTTCTGTCGCGGGCCGACGGGACCTCCGGATATTACGCTCCTATGGGGTGAACCGGATATTTTCCGGATTTCGTGCGGGACCTCTCATTCGACTCGAGGATTTAGGTCCAGGGTGAATGTACCTTCGATCTGTTGGGGGATTGTCCAGGCGGATATGCTCGGCACGGAGGCGCCGCGCGACATCCTTATCGTCGACCGAAAAGCGGAATATCCAGCTGAAACCGACGTGGACAAGGTAATGTGGGTAGCGATGCCGAGGAAGACCGTTTCGATGACTTCTCTGTCCGTCGACGTCAGTACCGGAATCGACGCGGAGAACGCCGAGAGAATACCGTCCCCGAGTATCGGCCGGCGCCTGTTCGCGCTGGCTTCCTGGCTGACGACGCCGTTGTTGCCCGATGACTACCTCGAACTGGTTGATCCACTCTGGTCGTCCCGCGGGCTGCGTGGCCGCGTCGAGGCCGTCCGGCCGGAGACCGGGGACGCCGTAACCCTCGTGATCCGTCCCGGTCCGGGCTGGAACGGTCATCAGGCCGGTCAGTACGTCCCGGTCGGCGTCGACGTCGACGGTGTGCGGCACTGGCGGACGTATTCGCTGACATCGGCGCCGGAGCACCCCGACGGTTGCATCACGGTCACCGTCAAGGTGGTTCCCGGCGGAGGTGTCTCCCCGTACCTCGCGCACCGGATTCGGGCCGGGACCGTTCTGCGGCTCGGGCCTGCGCAGGGTCGGTTCGTGCTGCCGCGGCCACTTGTGTCGCGGTTGCTGTTCCTCACCGCGGGCAGCGGGATCACACCGGTGATGGGCATGCTGCGCAGCCTGGCCGCGCGCGGCGAGATGCCGGACGCGGTCCTGGTGCATTGCGCGCCGACGGCTGATGACGTCATCTTCGGCGCCGAACTGCGAGGGCTGGCAGTGCGGTTCCCGAGCCTGCGGCTGTATGAGCGCCACACGCGGGTGGACGCCGGTGACCCGCACCGCGGCCGTCTCACCATGGCGCAGCTGTCGATCATCTGCCCGGACCACGCCGAGCGGGAGGTGTGGGCATGCGGACCCCGCGCGATGCTCGATGACGCCGAGGCGCACTGGCGCCACGCCGGGATCGCCGGCCGGCTGCACGTCGAGCGTTTCCATCCGGTCCGACCGGCCGTGGTCTCAGGGGGAGGGGCCGGGGGAGGGGGACGGGTCCGCTTCGTCGGCAGTGGGCGGGAGGCGGACGCCGACGGCGGCACCCCGCTGCTGACCGTCGGCGAGGCCGCCGGCGTCCTCATGCCCAGCGGCTGCCGGATGGGCATCTGTCACAGCTGCGTGACACCGCTCGTCTCGGGCCGCGTCCGGGACCTACGGACCGGTCGGGAGCACGGTGATGAAGGCGAACTTATCCAGACGTGTGTGTCGGCCGCGGCCGGCGACGTCGAGATCGATCTGTAGTGCGAACCGTAGGGGAAAAAGGATGACTGTCACCGACCATCTCACCGAGGCCGACATCGAGGAGTTCGGCCATGAGCTCGACCGGATCCGGGACGAGGTGATCGCGAACCGCGGCGAGAGCGACGCTCGCTACATCCGCCGGGTGATCGCGGTCCAGCGCGGCCTGGAGGTGGGCGGCCGGACCGTGCTGTTCGTTGCCTTCCTGCCACCGGCCTGGCTCGCCGGCACCGCGATGCTGGCCACGGCGAAGATCCTGGAGAACATGGAGATCGGCCATAACGTCCTACACGGGCAGTGGGACTGGATGCGCGATCCCGAGATCCACTCCACCACCTGGGAGTGGGACTCGGCGTCCCCCGCCGAGCAGTGGAAACATTCGCACAACTACATACACCACACCTACACCAACGTGCTCGGTAAGGACCGCGACATCGGCTACAGCGCGATGCGGGTCAGCCCGCGGCAGCCGTGGCATCCGGTCTACCTCGCCCAGCCGTTCTACAACCTGGCGCTCGCGGCGTTTTTCGAGTGGGGAATCGCGATCTATGACGCCGAACTCGAACGGGCCTGGCGAGGCGAGAAGAGCTGGAACGAGACGCTGCGGCAACTGCGGGGCGTGGTACGTAAGGCCCGGCGCCAGGTCGTCAAGGACTATGTGGCGTTTCCGCTGCTCGCCGGCCCCGCTTTCCTGCCCGTGCTGCTCGCCAACCTTACCGCCAACGCGGCCCGCAACATCTGGGCGCATACGATCATCTTCTGCGGTCACTTCCCTGACGGGGCCGAGTTCTTCACCGCAGAACAGATCGAGGGGGAAACCCGGGGTGGATGGTACGTTCGGCAGGTGCTGGGCTCCGCCAACATCGACGGTTCTCCGTTCCTGCACATCATGAGCGGCAACCTCAGCCATCAGATCGAGCATCATCTGTTCCCCGACCTGCCCAGCAACCGGTACCCCGAACTCGCTCCGCGGGTGCGCGACCTCTGCCAGCGGTACGGGCTTCCCTACACCACCGGATCGCTGATCCGCCAGACCGCGCGTGTCTGGAAGCGCATCGTCGAACTGGCTCTTCCCGGGCCGAAGTCACAGCCTGCCGGTGTCGCGTCGGCCAGGCCCGAACCCGTGTCCGCCGCAGCCGTCTGACCGTACCGGGACGTGATTTTTGCCTGACGACCAGCAGGTACCGGCGCAGGTCTCCGCTGCCGGCCAGGGCCGGGTGGTCACCTGCGACCTCGTCTTCCGCGTCCTGGAACCCGCACTGATCGCGTTGCAGGTCGCTGCCGCGAGCGGTGCCGGTCAGGTGCGCGCCGAACGGCTCGACACGGCGACGGACACAACGATGCTTCCGGTACCGACAGAACTGGCCGCACCGCACGGCGGACGACTCCACCTTCTGCAGGCACCCCGCGGAACCCTGTCCGTGTCCTACCGTGCGGAGCTGTCCCACGGGGTGGAACTCGACCAGCCGGTCGCCGGACGCCGGCCCCCCGGCGCCGTCCCAGGTCCCGAGCTGGTCGACCTCGAGCAGGTCACCTATCTACGGCCGAGCCGTTACTGCCCATCGGATCATGTAGTCGGACTCGCGGTCGCCGAATTCGGCGGCCTGCCACCGGGACGGCCCCGCGTGGACGCGGTCGTGGCCTGGGTGCATCACCGGGTCGGCTACGTCGCGGGATCCAGTGCGGTCCACGACACCGCCGAAGACACCCTGCTCACCGGGCAGGGCGTGTGCCGGGACTTCGCCCACCTCGGCATCACGCTGTGCCGCGCGCTGCAGATACCCGCCCGTTTTGTCGCCGTCTACGCACCCGGCCTCACCCCCATGGACTTCCACGCCGTCTTCGAAGCCTGGACCGACGGTGCATGGCGGGTGTACGACGCGACACGCAGGGCTCCCCGGTCCAGCCTGGTCCGCATCGCGACCGGCCGGGACGCCGCAGACACCGCCTTCGTCAGCGTCCTGCGCGGCATCGCCACCCTTCAGTCGATCGAGGTCACCGCGACCGTCACCGGCAGCCTCCCGGTCGACGACCACCAGGCCGACGTCCAGCTCACCTGATGCGGCGCTCCCCGGCCGGTACCGGTACCGGTACCGGGGTCCATTGCCTTCCTTCATGGCGGGGGCTATACATGCGTTAGCACTCACCAGGCTCGAGTGCCAACCACTGGTGCGACGGGATGCCTGGGCCTCAGCCTGGATCACCCCTTCCGTCGCGGGGCCGCGCCGGCGGCTGGCACTCCTTCACGCGAGATGACCTCAGGAGGCAGCACGT
>NZ_CAKKTK010000125.1:0-2859 GCF_920656135.1 Frankia sp. Cppng1_Ct_nod
ATGGCCGAGTTGAACTTGGCCCGATGCGCGGCGTGCCGGCGGCCTTTGGCGTCGGTGTACTCGGGAATGGTCACCAGCGTGTCACGGGGGAAGGAGACCATCGTGCTGCTGCCATCCGCGGCGAGATGGACGAGGATCGTCGTGTCCGAACGCTGGCCCGGTGCGTCGCCGTAGGCGCCGTCGGATCCGGCGCGGCTGTCGGTGCCGACCAGCAGGTAGTTCTCGACGCCGTGCACCGGGGTGGCCGGCCGCTGGCCGGCGAGGTCGAGATCCACCCTGTTGATCTTTCCGTCGAGATGGTTGTAGAGCGCCCAACCGCCGACGCTCACCACCAGGACGACGGTCGACAACCCTGCGAGCATCACCTTCAGCAACCTCGAGAAGATCCCGGAGGCACGC
The DNA here is from genome assembly GCF_920656135.1 of Frankia sp. Cppng1_Ct_nod. Classification (NCBI taxonomy): domain Bacteria; kingdom Bacillati; phylum Actinomycetota; class Actinomycetes; order Frankiales; family Frankiaceae; genus Frankia; species Frankia sp. Cppng1_Ct_nod. The sequence goes on from NZ_CAKKTK010000125.1 coordinate 400, forward strand.
CGGGCCGACAAGCCGCCCGGAACTCGGGCACGAGGATCGATACCGGCCGGCAGCACGGCCTCACGAGTCGGCGGCGGCTGTCGTATGTCGCTCATACCAGCCTCTCCTACCCGTCTCCACCCGATCCGGCACCGATCGTATATAGGTGCCATAGCGGACGGATAGCGGGCGGGGGCGGTCCGCACGTCCAGGCCGCCCCCGCACGTCCAGGCCGCCCCCGCACGTCGTCCTCGCCAACGCCGCTGACCGCATGCGCGGGAGGCCTCGCCACCAATTGCGCCGTTTCGCCGTCCGTGCGAACAGATGCGTGGTTTCGTTACCGGCCGGGGCACACGAACGGCGGAGAGTGGGGACGCTGTGGGAATCGATGTGGCGAAGGGTGCTGAGGTTTCTCTGCGGACGGGAGGCAGCGGGCTCACCCATATCACCGTGGGTCTCGGCTGGGACCCCGACCTCACCGGGTCAACCGAGTTCGACCTGGACGCCAGCGCCATCGCGTTGACCGCGGACGGCCGGGCACCGTCGCGGGACTTCTTCGTCTACTTCAACAACCTCTCCACCCCGCATGGGGAGATCGTCCACCGCGGCGACAACCTCACCGGCGAAGCGGATGGTGCCGTCGGCGACGACGAACAGATCGACATCCGTCTCGACCGGCTGTCCCGGAGCATCACCCGGATCGTCTTCCCCGTGAGCATCTACCACGCCGACGACCGGCAACAGAGCTTCGGCGACGTCCGCAACGCCTACATCCGGGTCCTCGACGCCGACAGCGGCACCCAACTCGCCCGCTACGATCTGACCACCCAGGCCGCCACCGAGACCGCGATGCTGTTCGGGGAAGTCACCCGCGACAACGCCGGCTGGGCGTTTCGGGCACTCGGGCAGGGCAGGGCCACCGGCCTGACCGGGATCGCCCGCGAGTACGGCCTCGACGTCTGACCACGGCTACCCCATCACCGGGACTTCAGCATCACCGGGACGGGGCACTGACTGACTCGGCATCACGGAGACCCCGTGCCGCCTGCTGCGACGCAGCCTACGGCAACTCGGGGCCCGCGGACGAACCGTCCTCGCGCAGGCCCTTCGTCTCCGCCTTGAAGATCCGCAACGAGCGGCCAAGCGAGCGGGCCGCGTCCGGCAACTTCGCCGAGCCGAACAACAGCACCACGATGAACGCGATGATCAAAAGCTCGCCGACACCCAGATCCGGCATGACAGCCATCCTCCGATAGACCTGGCCGGTCCACCGGTCCGTCCGGCTGATTCGATGCTACGCCGGGCTGTGATCCCCGACCGCGGGATCCCCGACCGCGGGACATCCGGCGGGCGGACCGCGCCGGCATGTCGCCCCAACACATCCACACAGCTCAGCGCATGATCCACGCCATCCGTGAATGGATACCTCCGGACGGCAAATTCCGGGCGACGGAAACGTCGGGCTGCGACGCAGCCGCTCCTGGGATGTCGCTGCCTACGAAACGTCGCTCCGCGGGCCGCCGATCAGTCGGTGGTCGTGGGGATCAGTGGCCATCCGGGAAGGTTGCGCACGACCATCCAGGCCACCGCGGCGCCGCCGAGGCCGTAGGCGAGCCACCGGGAAACCTCGACCCGTTCGCTGTCCCGGACCGCGCGAGCCTGCCGCCAGAGCAGGTGGAGCAGCACCGGGCTGCACACCAGCAGGAAGAAATTGTCATGCACGGCGGCCCTCGGCCGGCCGTGCAGCAGGTCATGCACCATGCGCAGGCCGCCACAGGCCGGGCAGTCGAGCCCGGTCACGAGCTTGATCGGACAGGGTGGCATGAACGTAGCCGGGTCGTGGGGATCGGCGCCGGCAAGGTAGCCGATCCCCGCCAGCGCGCAGGCGGCCACGCCGATCATCATCCGGTGACGGCCGGTGTTCCCGGCCGGGCAACGACAGGACCGAACCGCGCGAAAGTAGAATCGATCAGTCACGCAGCGGCCGCCCGTTCTTGTCACGGACGTTCCCGGTGAGGATCATCACGCTGTCGATCAATGCCCAGATGCCGAGCCCCCCGCAGGTGAAGAGCTGGGCGAGCGCGATACCTGTGTCACCCAGGTACCACCGGCCAGCCCCGACCCCACCCAGGAAAAGCTGAAGAATTCCAGCAGTGATCTTCTGCTTGTCCGAGTACGGCTCACCGGTCACCGGGTGACGGCCGAACGGGGCATAGAGATCCTGACCATAACCGGCCGAGCCTGGATATGCCGCTGCAGGCGGACCGTAGACCGGCGGACCATAACCCTGCTGGCCGTACTCCGGAGCGCCTGGATATCCGTAACCGGGCTCGCCCGGCTGGCCCGGCTGGCCGTACTCCGGCTGCCCCGGCTGGCCGTACTCCGGCTGCCCCGGCTGGCCGTACTCCGGCTGCCCCGGCTGGCCGTAACCCGGCTGCCCGTAACCCTGCTGCCCGTAACCCTGCTGCCCGTAACCCTGCT
>NZ_CAKKTK010000125.1:3395-8278 GCF_920656135.1 Frankia sp. Cppng1_Ct_nod
ACCGGGATAACCGGGACCGGACGGGTATCCCGAGCCGGGCTGGGCCGGGTCACTCTTCGGGTCCTCGGCGGGTTGTCCCGGTGTGCTCATCGCGCTCTCCCGGTAGTCGGCATACGCCTGCGACGGGCAGGCCCGCTCGGCATGGTGACATAAAGGAAAATCCCGACCGCGTCCGGGTCGCCGAGCCAGGTACCGCTCGACGGGTTCCACCCCACGGCGATCATCCGAACCGGACCCGACAGCGTAGGTGGAAACCATCGTGATAACAACGGTTTCCACCTACGGCCGGCGGGGTTCAGTCCACCGGCTGCACCGGCGTGCCGGTCGGTGGTGCGGCCCCGCGCTTCATCGCGAAGATCGCGGCCTGGGTCCGGCTGGTGAGGCCGAGCTTCTCCAGAATGCTGGAGACATAGTTTTTGACCGGCGGAATCAAGCGGTCATGGCGACGCATGCCGTTCCAACAGATCGTTGAACATTTCTATCGGCTTTCGCCAGCCCAACGTCTCACGGGGTCCGCCATTCAGCTCTGCGGCCACTCTATCGAGATCAGCCTGGGAATACAAGGACAGATCGGTACCCTTCGGGAAGTACTGCCGAAGAAGACCGTTGGTATTCTCGTTCGAGCCCCGTTGCCACGGCGAATGTGGGTCGCAGAAATAGACTGGCATGCCGGTTCTCAGGATCTGTAATGAAGTAACAAATGCATCCTCGGGAGCGTCTTCGCAGGTCACGGGCCTGCAGAAGGCTCAAAATGAACAGGTTATTTCATTCCGGCTACTCACGGTGAAATCGGTGTGCCGGGCCATCCACCATCCAGTCCCTCGACGCTACCGAGATGATCCTATCGGAGCGTCGCTATGACCATTTGATGCCGCCTCGGTCAAACCTGGAACAACGTCATCCGAACTGTCCTGTTCTGACGCTCAAAGAATCAAGATGGAAAAAGCTCACTGAACAACTTTGCGCAGCAGTACCCGACGTCGAACGTGATGCGGTGGCCACCGCTACGGCGCTCCGCCCCGACATACCATTCGGCTTCACGCCACCCACCGGACCCGGCAGGACCGCGGCGGAAGAGGAAAGCGAATCACGCCAACGGCATAGTCGCCCCACCCGTGCCGTACCGCGTACTCGTCGGCCGCGGTGGCGCTTTCGAAGAGAATCGTCACCTCGACGACCCTGGAACGGCCTTCTCCTGCGAACAGGACCGCCGCGAACAACAGCGACGGCTGCTCCGGCGACAACTCTGGCGTCGGTACGGGCCTTGGCTCCGGTGTCGCTGCCGGCTCCGGTGTCGCTGCCGGCTCCGCGGCGACCACGGCCCTAACCGACTTCAGTCACGGTGGGAAGCCGACGGAATCGGCAGAGCAGATACTGGGAGATCTCCGCCTCGTCCGGGGGCCGACCGGACCTGGCCGGATGCACACACATAGTCATCGACAACCCTCCTGTTCCCTGCCCCACCGGAGGCAACTGTGAAGCTCGACGAACGGCCTGGCGGCATCGCACCCGGCACACTGCGAGCGCAAACCCCGCCCATCACCGAGTAGTCAATATCGCCGCCATGGCAGAATGCAGCCTCTGGACCGGGCAGATTCCATGCGCACCACCAGCACAAAAACCAGGCATGAAATAGGCACGAGACCGGTAACCGGAAGGCTGATGCAGCCACCACCGGACGCGCCTGGCATAGAACTGGCACGAGAGCTGTCCCGCGGAAGGGAACGACCGAACCACCCAATGAACACAACAAATGTGCAACAAATCCAAAACCACCTCGGTCGGACGCTCCGCCGCGGAGGCCGTCCCGCCGAGCTGATCACATATGCGCCGGAATTCGTCGACCTGGTCTGGCCTGCCGAAACGGGCATGCCCCGCCAGACGATCCACGACCGGGCAATCCACGCCCACCGCCTGCTCACCGCGGCCGTCGCCGCCCTGGAACAGCCGCACAGCGAGGCAATGGGGATCATGCTGTGTCTGTGGCCCGGCACCCTCGGCCTGTCCTTGGATCAGCGCCGGGAACGGGCCGCCCGCCTCTTTGGCGTACAGCCCGACACGTTCCGCCGCCCGGCCCACGAAGGGCATCTGGTGCTCAACCTCGCCCTGGAGATCTACCAGCGCGTCCAGGAACGCCACGACCGACGGCGTACCCTGCCCACCTGAGAGCAATTCATGGTGTGCGCCAGGCGAACCCCATAGATCTGCCCGCCGACGACACGGCGGCCTGGATGCCGTGAGTCGAGTTCGGCCGCACCGAGACATTGCCAGATCGCCGCGGAACGTCCACTATCATCGCGTGCTCTCCCATGACGAGGTACTTGCGATCTCCGACCCGGTCGAGCGGGCTGTCGTGGCAAACGATCTTATCTGGACGGACTGTGATCGGCGCACATCCCTGCGGACCGTACGCAATCAGGCGCTTCGTGAAGCGGTCGACTCCGGTCGGACCAGCCAGGAGATCGCGGAGCGGCTATGCGTCACCGAAAACGATGTCAGCTGGATGACAAAGGACATCGTGTCGGTCGGTCGAGCCGACCGCAGGCCGCTGTGACCGCGGCTCCCGCCGCAAGCCCCCGCAACACGGGAGCCACCGTCACGGGAGCCACCGTCACGAACTGTCAGCAGGGCTCGCCCACACCGCCATGTTCCGTGAATGCGCTGGCTGGTTGACGACAACCGCGTTGGTTGCCCGGCGTAACCGAGCTGCCAGCCGAAACCTCGACCTCGCGCCACCCGCCATCGGCAGGACGATCACATCCCCGCCCCACAGGTTGACATGTCGTGTCAGCGTGGCAGCCACCGGTCCACGGTCGGACACGAAGACAACAGGAACCCCCGAGGCTCGGCGCGCCTCGCCCACCCGGGATTCCACCGCAGTCCGCAGATCCTCAGCCGCCTGCAGAACCAGATACCGGCCCGACATGTCTACGGTATCGGTCGGCATGAAGTGCAATTTCGTGACATGGATAGCCACGACCCGCGCACAACGCCCGCCAAGCCAACGACGGGTAGCGATCCCGAGAGCGGAATGCAGCGCCGCGTTGGACTCCGTTGTCGTGTCCGGCAGGTAGCAGATGACGCTGGGCGACACGGCACACCGATCTCGCCCTACCGGCCGCGGTCCGGACGCACCGGTCATAATCCTGGCCATTGCACTGCGCACCGGACCCGCTGACCGGTTTCGCCGACCCTCATACGAGCTTCTGCGGATGGACCCGAACACACCGTGGATGCGTATCACCAGCCAGATGGTGAACGCTCACGGATATTTGTCAAGTAATGCATCCCATGCGTCTTCCGATATATACGATCGGTACCCGAGGGCCAGCGACGACACAGCCCTGTCAGCAATTCGTTACCATGGGTCAGTGACCGTGCCTGCGCGATCGACCAGCGGCCCGCCGGCCCCGAGACACGGGCAGGGCCCCGCCACCGGCAGAAGTGCGGGTCCGCGCAAAAACGACTACATCGACCCAGCGTTCGTGACCATGCTGCGAACCTCGATAACGAAACTCGCACGCTCGCAACGGGCGGAACGCCAGCGTAACCCGCAGGCGTTGCCCTCGAGTCTGATGTCCGCACTGTCCACTCTGCAGCAGCTGGGCCCTCTGACACCGACGCAGCTCGCCCACCTCGAAGGTGTACGCAAACCCTCGATGACACGTGCGTTGGCAACCCTGGTCGAACGTGACCTGGTAATCCGGGAGAATGACGAGTACGACGGCCGCCAGTTCATCGTGCGGATTTCCGACAAGGGCCTTAACGCAGTCCAGGAGTCACGCCGTGTCGTCGACGGCTGGTATTTCCAGCGCCTGCACCAGCTCGATCGACAGGATCTGGCGGACCTCATGCGAGCCGGCAGAGCGCTCGCGAGGCTCGCCAATGAGACGGTCTGACCACGCAGGTGACCGCTCGGCGAACGAGTCCACCGATCCCCTGCGAACTGTTCGAGTGGCTGGCTCATGTACATGTGCGACGATCACGACAGGCCGGCGGTTTCTCGTTGAGGGATGTCCCGGAAGTGGTCCGCGCCTGGCCGGTACCGGACCTGTGCAGCCCGCTCGTCCAAGGTCATGAGCAGGTTCCGGGCCTGCTGGGTGACCCAGTCGCCGGTGGGGTGGTGGGTGACGCCGGCGAGATGTACTCGGCAGGATTCCAGCTCGATGAAGAACAGCACGTACAGCCTGCTCAGTAGCACCGTCTTCACCGTGAAAAAATCACAGGCGAGGATTCCGCGGGCCTGCGCCTGGAGGACCTGCCGCCAGGTGAGGCCGGCACGGCGAGGTGCAGGATCGGTTTCCGGGCGGACGGGCAGGATCGGCCACGACGCCCGTGGGAGGAGCCGTGCCAGTCCGGCCAGGATGGCCCGGTCGGCCCACCCATACCGGGACGGAAGATCCCCGCGCGGGCGGGGACGACCAGGTTCCGGTAGTAGGTGACACCATCCGGCGGGGAAGATCCCCGCGCGGGCGGGGACGACGGAATCAGGGTTCTGAACCGACGCTGATCGGGTTTGTCCAGGCGCGTCGCCCGTCGGTGTCCTCGACAGTGATGCGGCAGTATCCGCCGCTGAACATCGAGACGGGCAGCGAGCACTCTGTCAGTTTTTTGCCCTCCTTGATCTGGAGGCCCGGGACGCCTCCGGTAATCAGCACCTTGCGGACCGGTGAGCAGCGGACAGTGACGATGTCGCCGTGGAGCTGGACGTCGTACAGCTCGGGGCCGGTACTGGCGTAGTAGTGGCCCGCCTTGAGCGCCGCGAGGAGCGTGTCCGGGTCGAGGGATGCAGCGCGGACCTGGACCCAAGCCGCGCAGCCAGGCGGGTCCTGGGGCTGGAAGTGCGCGTCGTCGGCGACGTAGGCGCTCAGACGGTGCCGTTG
>NZ_CAKKTK010000126.1:0-7539 GCF_920656135.1 Frankia sp. Cppng1_Ct_nod
CCGCCGGACTCACGCTCCTGCACCGCGACAAGGACTTCGAGCTGATCGCCGACCTGACCGGGCAACCAGTGTGCCGACTGTCCTGATCTTCCAACGCTCCCCGCGCCGCGATACGACTGACAGGCAAGTTGACAGCCAAGACGGCGGACGAGGGTGGACGCTAGCCCCAAGGCCGTGTAGATAGGCGGGTCAACCATCTGTCAACGGGTCCGGCGCGAGGATGTCGAGGCTGACGGTGGCTTTGTAGCTGGGTCCGTGGAGGTGGCCCTTGGCGGTGTTGGCGGCGTAGTTGGAGATCGCGCGTTTGACGACGCGGGGGCTGACGCGTAGCCACCGGTCGGGCAGCAGGTCGTCGAGCACGGCGCGGCCGATCACGCCGATCAGGTCGACCGTCTCGCCGGTCAGGATGTTGGCGGCCTGGACGAGCTGGTCGCGGGCGGTCTCCAGGGCGGTGGTGAAGCTGCCGCGGTCGGGGTCGAAACCCGGGTCGTGCAGCATCGCGTCGGCGATCGCGATCCAGATCACCTGGTAGGCCACGAGCAGGGCGTAGATTTCCTGCTCGACGCCGTCGGGGGTGCGTGAGCGCAGGACCTTGCCTGCGAGCATCGTGGCCTTCAGCTCGAGGAAGGCCGTCTCAATCCCCCAGCGATCACCATAAAGCTTGATCAGTTCGGCGGTCGCGGGGGGTGTCAGATGGTTGGCTCTGGTGCACATTCGGTGGTGACGATATGTAATCGAGACGAGATGCTGGGGGGAGGAGCATGCGAAGCCACGCAATCCGGGTAGTCGGCAGCGCTCTGAATGTTCATGGCAGCGTGTTGAGCCCGCCCGCCACCCTCGGTGGTGACGCCCCAAATGTCTGGAGTGTCAGGCACATCATCATCCCAGTAGGCCGCAACAAACGCTAACCGTCGGTCACCACCGGAAGTGCGCCAGAGCCTCAGGTCGGACAGCCCCGTGCGAACGGCGATGTGATCACGGTTGGGTCGGTCTTCACCGACGTTACCCTGGGGTGGGCCCGCATTGTGGCCGGGTGGGTTCGTCGACGGATCGACCACGACATAATTCGGCAGCATGGTGCACGCTTGGCCCTTCGTCGGCCGGTCCATCGAGGTGGGCCGGGTCACGGCGGCGCTAGCCGAGGGCCGAGGAATGCTCCTCGAGGGTGCGGCGGGCGTCGGCAAGAGTCGGTTGTTGCGGGAGATCGCCGGGCAGCAGGACGCGGGCACCTTCACGGTCAAGCGTGTGTACGCCACCGAGGCCATGTCCGCCATCCCGTTGGGGGCGCTCGCTGAATTCCTGCCTCATCAGGAGCCGCATGGGGTTGTGGGAGCACGGGAGCTCAACCTCGTCCTCGACAGCCTCGTCGAGCGGCCGTCGAGTGTTCACCAGGTGGTGTTGGCGATCGATGACATGCAGCTGCTCGACACGACGAGCGCCGATCTGGTTCTGCGCGCCACCCGGACCGGTCACGTGCTGGTCCTTGGGACACGTCGGACCCCGGGGCGCGTTCCCGACAGCGTCGCGGAGCTGTGGAAGCGTGACCTGGTCACGCGGATCCCGGTCCCGCCGCTGGACCGGTCGCAGACTGATCACCTGTTGGCGGGTGTGCTTGGCGGCCGAGTGGAGGGACGCACGGGGAACAGGTTGTGGCAGCTGACGGAAGGCAACGTGTTGACGCTGCGCGAACTGGTCGACGGGTTGCGGGAGTCCGGTGAGGTCAGCCAGGTCGGTGGCCTCTGGCACTGGTCCGGAGACATGACCCGGCTACACATCGACGTCTTCAGCGTTCTCGAGGAACGGGTGCGTAATCTGCCCGATAACCTGCGCACGGTCGTGGAGATTGTCGCGCTTGCCGAACCGATCGATTACGGGATGCTCGTCGGGCTGGTCGGGAAATATGCTGTCACGTCGGCCGAAGACCAGAAGCTCATCCAGGCGGACCGCCGACGCCAGCGGCGGGATGTAAGGCTTGACCACCCCGTGTTCGGCGAGGTGGTGCGGAGCATGCCACACGCCGAACGCCATCTCGGCGACCTCGCGGAATACGTCGAGCGGACCGGCATGCGGCGGCGGGACGACGAACTGCGTGTGGCGGTCTGGCGGATGAGATCCAACACCGTCGGCGACCCACTCCTGCTGGTCCGGGCGGGGCGCACGGCATACGCCCGTTTCGATCTGTCGCTGGCCGGGGAACTCGCCAGGGCCGCACTGGCCGCCGGCGGCGGCTTCGACGCCGTCGATCTACGCGCGTCGATCCTCGGTTTTACCGGCGAGCCGGAACAAGCGATCGAACTCCTGAACTCCGCCGAGCCCGCGCTGGAGACCGACGAGCAGTGGATCCGCTGGTCCATAGCGCGGGGAATGATCGAGTTCGGCATGCTGAACGACCCGACCGCGGCTGAGCGCCTGTGGTGTGCCGCGGAAGCCCTTGGCGGCCCCGGCTCGACCCTGCTCCGGGCTGTGTCGATATGTCAGCTCGCCTGGCGCGGCGATTTTCGCACCGCGCACCAGCGCCTGGCCGAGATTGCGGAAACGGAGAAGAGCTGGACCGGCGGGCGCTTGTTCGCCGAAGGGCATCGCCTTGTCCTCGCCGCGTATCACGGTGGCGGCGAGCTTCTACTCGACGAGCTGCGCGACTTCGAGAGCCATCTTCCGGACCATCTACCCGACCTGCCCTACCTGCGGGCAGTCGCCACCCTCGCCCGGTGGAGCGTCACGGCCGCGACCGCTAGCAACCTGCTGCGCGACACCGACAGGGACCAGGCCGAGGACTTCCCACTCTTCGGAGCGCAGGAGGGCCTCGCGGAGGCGATGCGTCAGCGACTGACCGGCCGTTTCAAATCGGCGCAGGCCACCACCCTGGAGGCTCTCACGCTGGCGGAGCGGGGCGGGCAGACGCTACTTTCCGCGCTCCTCGCGGAACAGGCGCACTGCGCCGCGCTTCTGGGGCACCTTCCGGAGGCAGCGCAACTACTTAAGGAAGCCGACCAGCGGCATGCCCGGACGATGACTCTCATGTATCCGTGGATCGAGCTTTCCCGCGCCCAGGTCGCCGCAAGCGAGGGACATTTCGAAACGGCCGATTCCACCCTGCGACACCTGGCGGACCGCCTACGAGACGATGGATTCCACGGCCTGGAAACACATGCCCTGCTCGCCCTGCTCAGATACGGGCTCGTCGGCTCCTCGGACGTCCAACGGCTGGAGCAACTCGAATCGATGGTGAACGGTCGCCTGCCCGTTCTCGTGCGGCGGCACGCCGAGGCACTGCTCGCCGCCGATCAGGCCGGACTGCGGGTGAGCGCGGGCAGCTACGCGGACCTCGGCCTGTGGCACTATGCGGCGGAAACTGCGGCACAGGCCTTCCAGCTACCCCGTCCGAAAGATGCCATCGGGGTCGGCGCACTTGCCGGATACCTCGCCGACCTCCTGTCCAAATGTGACCATCCATGGTTATCCGCGCCTCGGATTCTGATTCCGAAACTCAGCGATCAGCAACGAAAGGTCGCCAGCCTCGCCGCCGAAGGCCTGAGCGACCCCGGGATAGGCAAGAAGCTGTTCGTCACGAAACGTACCGCGGGTAACCACCTCCGCGAGATCTACCGGAAGCTGAACATCTCCGGGCGGGCTGAACTCGCCGGTCTGATGAAACTGTACGAACTGCTTCAGGCCCGCCAGACCGAGCATTGAGCAGCGGATCAGGCCCCAGCCCGCCAGGTCGGTGCCACCACGATCCGCTGCAGCGGAGCAGCTGCTCCGGGCCTCGGTGGCGGACCGGCCCGCCGTGGCGATGAAAGTTGAGTAGCTGGACGCCTGGCTTTGAGTGGTCCTGAAGCTGGAGTTCACCTGTGTGGGCCATGGACGATAGCGGTCGGTCGGTACCGCTCCACCGAGCTCAGGGCGGAGGTGACTCACCGTGCCCGAAAACCGAGGAGTACGCGATGCTACTCGGGAACCTGGATCTGGAGGCTTGAATGTCGGGTGCAAGGGCGGGGGTGCCAGGTGAGGGGCGTTGGCACAGAGTCGAAGCGGTAATTGGCGTCGTCAGTGTCCTGACTGGTGCGATCTTCGGGGTTCTGCAGTGGCAGGAGAGTAGATCGGCAGCCGCGCCCGTCGCGACAGCCGCGCCGGTGGTGTCCACCGCGCCAGACACACCCGACACGTCGGCGTCGGCCGGTGCAGATGCGGCCGATCCCGCAAAGAAGGGCAGGCCGATGGACGGCCGGAATTGCCTGATCGGGACCTGGAAGCTCTCCAGATGGGCCTGGACGCTAAACGCGTCGCAGTTTGTCCTGGACACTCCCGGTACGGTTGACATGAACGCGAGCGACACCTCCACGACTGTCGTTCAGTTCAACGACGACGGAAGTGGGAGCCAGGTCGAGAACGTAACGTTTTCTGGCTACGGAAGTACAGACGGGAATTTTTACTCGTTCACCGAAGTCGGTCGGGCGACCTTCCGCTTCTCCGTCAGTAATACCACTGTCAACTACAGCACGACGAGTGGGTCCTTTGTCGTCGACGCCCGTGTCAATCACACGTATCTGGGCAGACAGACCGTCCCGGCCGAACTTAATCAGGCGGATATCTTTACCTGCTCGGCGGGCAGGCTCACTCTGGCCGACACCGGGTCCAAGCAGGAGTTCGTGCGTGCCTGAGTCTGCCGGGCGGGTCTGCTGTCCTCGTGGAAGTCGTGCTCCGTGCTGGTGCCTGGGAGGTGCGTCTCTCCGTCCAGTAATGACAATAATTAGGTGGTGGACATCTGGAGAGCCGGTCGGTCCATGTCCGACGAGGCGTCCGAATTCGGTCAACTGGCCGATGCGCTTCGGGCGCTACAGGCCACTGTTAGTGGCGTTCAGTTTCCGGCAGAGGTGGCGAAGCGGGCCCGGCTGGACCTGGAAAAGCTGACCGGTGTGCTGGAGCCGTATGCGGTACCGGAAGCCGTGCAGGCCACCGGCCGGATCCCCGGTATCCCGGGCCGGGCACAGCCCCTGATTCCCCGTGGTGCAAATGGAGAAGCCGACGAACTGCGCCTCGTCGGGCAGGTGACGTTCGGCCGGTACTATCGGGCGGATTCGGCGCGGCCCACGGCGGCGCCATCCCACTGATTTCGACGTGTGGAGTGCCAGAAGTCGGCTTGGGCCTGTGAGCTGGGGTTATGCGACGGCTCAGCTGTCGGCATGAGGGTCAACTATGTCCGTGCCACTGCTCTATCTGATCTTTGTTCAGGTCTGCGGCTGGCTGGTTCTACTCGGCCGTTCGTCGTTTGGGTGGAGTTGAATTTTCTTGTTGTTTAAATATTTGTCTTCGTAACAATAAGGGACTTCGTGAACTAATGAAAGAGTTGACGGTACATTTCCTGTATGGCCGAGGTATGTGCCATCGAGCCGTGGTGGGATGTGTGTGAAAATGGCCGGCTCGCTGCTAAATGTCAGCGCCATCTTTATCTCATTAGCTTCTTTGGCGACTTCAACTTTGCTCGCAGCACGGCAGGCGCGATCAGCGGACCGCGCAAATCAGCTCCCAATCATCATCGAAATGCTTGATCGCCACACGACCCAGTCTTTCTACCTGAAAGAAGAGAAGATTTGGGAGGAGCTACCTTCGCGCGACCCAAATTTAGGAGTTACCCGTCTACCGGCGGACATTCGGGGGGAAGTCATTGAAGTATCATTCTTTTACCAGATGCTCGGCTACCTGCTCGCCTTCGAGGTCGTCGACGAAAACGTCGTCATTCTTCCCATCCGTTATCGGCTCGAGAAGACCTGGACGGCCATACGGCCTTTCGTCGAGAGTGAGAGGGTATTACGCGGCGACCCGTATAGCTATTTAAATACCCTGGAAGAGTTTGCGAAGAGTGCTGCAAAAAAGGATGTAGAGGGTATGACCATAATGGTCCAGAAAAGATTATCGAGGATTGGATGATGCTTCAGAGTTGGCGAAACCAAGTGGCCATAGCAGGGCCTCGGCATTTTTGCTGGGCAGCGGTTCGTAGATCGTGGTGAGTGATGTTGGTGGGGTTGGGGTCAGGGCCATTTACCGGTAGTTTGTTGGATCAGGGTGGGAGGTAGAGGTGCAGGCCGTGACCGGCGCCGACCGCGTCGATCAGGGCCTGGAGTTCAGCGGGTGGGGGCGTTGTGGACCATGCCCGCCACCAGCGTGTGAGCACGATGGCGGGGGTCAGCCAGCCGCGGACGGCGCGGATCGCCTGGGGCCAGCTGGGTGGTTGTATGTGCCGGGAAGCCGGTGCGGGCCCCCCTCTCTCGGGAACCCTCCGCCTGGGTCGTCTCCGGTGTGGGGGTGGGGAGCTGCTGGTCGGACCAGGTCTGCCAGCTGAACGAGAACGCGCAGCAGACCAGGGTGAGGTAGCGGCGGATCGCGACGTCGGAACGGACCTGGAAGTCCGCCCAGCCGAGTTCGTTTTTGACCTGTTTGTAGCCTTGCTCGACCCAGGTACGCAGCCCGTAGCAGCGCACGATCTCGGCCAGGTCGGCCGGCGGCAGCGGTGAGGGGGCAGCCGGTGGGCTGCCGGGACGGGGCCGATTGGTGATCAGATACCAGGTGGTGTGCTCGGGGAGGCCGGCCGGGTCAGTGGTGGCCACGACCAGCCGCAGGGGGCCGTCCGTGCCCCAGCAGCCCAGGCGGGCATCGGTCGCCCACCAGGTTTCGGTGTGCCCGTCACGGAACCGGCGGGTCACCCGCTGCCAGGAACCGGGCCGGCGACGGCTGCGCCAGCCGGCCGCCCTGGCGGCCTCGATCGGGGTGTGCGGATCCGCGATACGCGCCCAGATACCCCTGTGCGGTTTGAGGGCCAGCACGTAGGGCACGCCGGCGCGGCCCAGCGCCCCGACGAGGGTGCCGGTCTCACTCGGACCGTAGAAGCAGTCGGCGACCACAGCCGCGAACGGCACCGGCGCCCCGCGGGCCCGACCCACCAGGTCGACCGCGAGCTGCGGCTTGGTCGCGAAGGCCGGATCGTGCGTGCCGCCGGGCAGCCGCCCGGCCGGGGTGTACGGGACGGCGTGCAGACGCTAACGGACACCCGCTCCAAGCGACCGGACATCCACAAATACCGGCAGACAGACTACCTTCTTGCTCCTGTCATCGGATGGTTCGGTCAGCCGACGGATGTCCGTGGACGGTCGCAGGCGACGGACGAAGCGGTTCGAGCCGGGCCAGGGAGAGCATGAATTCGACGCCACCGGTGGCAGCCACGCCGGCTTATGACTACGGACGTCGGCGTACGTCCACGGAAAAAATCAAACCTGCGACCTGCACCGACGAACGTCAGCGGACATAGGCGGATGAACTACACGACCGCTCATAATCCGCTGGTCGGTCTCCGGAAGGTGGAAGGTCCGCATCCGCACACTGGGCAGGTTCGGAAATGTGCTGCCGCGCCGCTTCCGCTCCTCGGCGCGGGCGCACCTGCGGTGCGGCTCGGCTTGCCACCGGACAGCGTGCCGCCCACCACTGCGAGCCGGGGTAGAGACGCGGTATTCGTCACGCACCGTAGTTATGATCGGAAACGATGCT
>NZ_CAKKTK010000127.1:0-7102 GCF_920656135.1 Frankia sp. Cppng1_Ct_nod
GGCCCACTCCCATGCCACGCCGTAGTGAAGCCCGCGGGAAAGCTCGACAAAGTCCTTTCGGATGTATCCAAGCCCGCTTGGAGTGAGCCACTGGTGCTCGTTTTCGGGGGGTAGTCGTGCCTCCGCGCCGAGGACTCCGCCAAAATGCCATACTCGTACCGGCGGCATCGTCGGGTCGAACTGGACCTGCGCGATGTATCGACCATCCTGCTGCGATCTCGGAATGTAGTCGAGGATGGGGGTCATCTCGCGATCGGTATGTGCCCGTAACCGGTATGCGAAGGAAATACGGTGGCCGGGCAGCAGTGGTTCGGGAAATTCGAGCTCTGTCAGCTGGTGACCGTTGGAGGTGAACGCGGACCGGCGGACCCGGCAGTTCGCCAGTGGTTCCACCCGTACAACCTCGGACCGCGGGTCGCTGTGGTAACGGGACGTGGCGACATAATGATCAACATTATTGTCGAGTGCCACCAGCGAGCGGAATACCAGTACTTCGGTGAGGATCCGGCCGGAAAGCCGTACCAGGATCTCGGTCCGGTCGAAGGCGAACCGTGACCGGTCGGCGGCGAGCAGATCCCCGGAGTCGTCCTTTTCCAGATAGTCCTGCCAGCCATCCCGGATGTCGAGCTCCGCGACCCGCTGTCGGAGTAGGAGCGCGACCTCGACCGCCCCCCGGTAGAACCATTCTCGGACCGTCCGCTCGTGCCGGCCTCGTCGGCGGGCCAGCGCGTCGATCCGGGCGGTCAGCGAGGGGGCGGCCGAGCTTTCGCCGTCGAGGTTGAATCCTATCTGCGCACCGGTGCGCAGTTTTTCCTGGGAGACTGCGTGACAGCATTCAGAAATGATCTTCTTTAATGCTATCGCGCGTTGGTTGGCCGACCATTCATCCGAAGTTTTCGGTAATTTTACCAGGGATGATCGAGCGAGTTTCACGAGATCGATTCCCCGGCCGGTCGAGAGCGCGACGAGTTCTGCCCTGATCGTTTCGACGGTCGATTCGGTCATGACGTCGCCGGCCATGGGTCGGCCCCCGTTCCCTTGGTCAACCGGCCGGGCTCCGGGCGCGGCGCCACGGTTCGACGGTCATAACTCGCGCCACCTTGCGCCGGACCTGTCCGCACCGTTGAGCCGTGGAGCTTCCGTTGTGAACGGTAGACGTGTCGGGACGTACGTGCGCGAACAATTAAGAAAAGCCGAAGAAAGTAAACTGTTTTGTCCGTTTTGTGGTTCCGTGGTCCTGCTCGCGGGGCCAGCCGACGGATGGAGCCGTGGCCGCAGGCCGGCGGAGGCGGCCCGCAGATCGGGTCTGCGGTCCGGGCGGACAGCATGATCGGTGTTTCCAGGAGGGTGGAACGCGCATCTGGAGGCCGGGGTTCCCTACGATCTGGTCATGAGCGAGCGCCTGTCGGAGTCCGGCCAGCCGATCAAGTCAGTGTACGGTGCATCTGATCTTCCTGAGGGTCTTTCGGAGCGTCTGGGCTCGCCCGGCGACTACCCGTTCACCCGGGGCGTCTACCCGACGATGTACATCGGCAAGCCGTGGACGATGCGGCAGTATGCGGGCTTCGGTACCGCCAGGGAGTCCAACGAGCGCTACCACTCGCTGGTCGCCGCCGGCACCGGAGGGCTTTCCGTCGCTTTCGACCTGCCGACCCAGATGGGCTACGACTCCGACGAGCCGATAGCGCACGGTGAGGTCGGAAAGGTCGGCGTGGCAATCGACTCGGTCGAGGACATGCGGGTGCTCTTCGACGGCATCCCGCTCGACGAGGTCTCCACGTCCATGACCATCAACGCGCCCGCGTCCGTGCTGCTGCTGCTCTACCAACTGGTCGCAGAGGAACAGGGCGTCCCCGGTTCGAAGATCACGGGCACGATCCAGAACGACGTTCTCAAGGAGTACATCGCCCGCGGTACCTACATCTACCCACCCGCACCGTCGCTGCGGCTGGTCTCGGACACGTTCGCCTACTGCCGTGCCGAGATCCCCAAATGGAACACGATCTCGATTTCCGGCTACCACATGGCCGAGGCCGGGGCCACGCCCGCACAGGAGATCGCTTTCACCCTCGCCGACGGCATCGCCTACGTCCGGGCCGCGATCGAGGCGGGGCTTGCCGTGGACGAGTTCGCCCCGCGGCTGTCGTTCTTCTTCGTCTCCCGCACGACGCTGCTGGAGGAGGTCGCGAAGTTCCGCGCCGCCCGCAGGATCTGGGCGGACGTGATGAAGAACACTTTCGGTGCCACGAACCCCAAGTCGATGATGCTGCGTTTCCACACCCAGACCGCGGGTGTGCAGCTCACCGCGCAGCAGCCCGAGGTCAACCTCGTCCGGGTCGCGATCCAGGGACTCGCCGCCGTGCTCGGGGGGACCCAGAGCCTGCACACGAACTCCTACGACGAGGCCATCGCCCTACCGACGGTCAAGGCCGCGACGCTGGCGCTGCGGACCCAGCAGGTCCTTGCCTACGAAACGGACATCACCGCCACCGTCGACCCGTTCGCCGGCTCCTACGCGGTCGAGGCGCTGACCGACGAGGTTGAGAACGCAGCCCGCGAACTCATGGAACAGGTCGAGAAGCGTGGGGGTGCGGTGGCCGCGATCGAGCAGGGCTACCAGAAGAGCGAGATCGAGAACTCCGCCTACGCGGTCCTGCAGGGAATCGAGGACGGCTCCCGCACCGTGGTCGGCGTCAACCGGTTCCGCGCCGAGCAGGAGGAGCACTACGAGCCGCTACGGGTGAACCCGGCGATCGAGGCCGACCAGTCCGCCCGGCTCGCGAAGCTTCGTGTCGAGCGCGACAACGCCGAGGTGACCCGCTGCCTCGACAGTCTCAAGGTCGCCGCGCAGGGAACCGACAACGTCCTTTATCCGCTCAAGGAGGCGCTACGCGCCCGCGCCACCGTCGGCGAGGTCTGCCACGCGCTGCGCGCGGTCTGGGGGGTCTACCACCCCGCCGACGCCTTCTAGCCCGCCGGGCGCGGGGGAAACCCTGGCCTTGTGATACCTACGGGGCTGTTTGGTATCACAAGCTAGCGCCAGTGGTAGGTAGGTATCACAACGCCGGGGCGTGATGGATGTGTTACGGAAGGGGTGCCGTTGGGTCGCCTTCGATCGCCTGGAGGATGCCGTTCGCGACGAACAGGCGATTGCGGACGCGGCCCGGTACCTCCGTGAGGATTCCGCTCTCCACCAACTTCGTGACGGTCAGGCTGGCGGAACGATGCGTGACAGCGAGAATGCCCCGAGCTCGGCTGATGGTCAGCGCCGGGACGTCGAACAGGGCGTCCACCAGCACTCCCAACAGCGCGGACGAGCGCGCGGTGCTGACCCGAGCGCGGTAGTCGTCGCGCAGGCTCTGTAGCGAGACGGAGCGACGCACCGCATCCCGGGCCTGTTCGGCGACACCGCGGAGGAAGAAACCCACCCAGCCGGCCCAGTCCCCGTGGGTGGAGACCCGCAGCAGGCAGGCGTAGTACTCGTCGCGTCGCGGTTCGATCCACGCCGAGATGTCCAGTAGGGGGGCATCGAGCAGGTCCCATTCGGCCAGCAGCAGGACGACGAGAAGTCTGCCGACCCGGCCGTTGCCGTCGAGGAACGGGTGGATCGCCTCGAACTGGTAGTGTGCACACGCAATCGTGACCAGTGGTGGCAGATCGTGGTCGACGTACAGGTATTTCTCGAACGCGTCCAGGCACTCCCACAGTCGCTCGGGTGGCGGCGGAACGTAGGTCGCGGTGTCGAGGGTGCACTCGGGCGCTCCGATCCAGTTCTGGCTTCGCCGAACATCGCCCGGAGTGGCGTAGTCGCCGCGGACGCCGCCCAGCAGGATGGCGTGCGCTTCCCGGAGCAACGACACGCTCAGCGGGAGCCGACGATTCGGATCAAGAGCGTGTTCGACTGCCGTCACGTAGTTGAACACCTCCCGGACGTCATTGCCGTCGTCGTGGGTTGGTTGGTCGGCCTCGAACAGGACCAGATCCGACACGGACGCCTGTGTTCCCTCGATCCGGCTGGACAGCACGGCTTCCCGGCGGACGAGCGCGCGGGCCAGCAGGCGTGGATTGGGCAACGTCCGACCGGCGCCGGCAAGCTCGCCGAGGGCACGGTCGGCCTCCGAGAGCAGACCGACCAGAGACCGGTCGAAGTCGAGCGCCGGTGGCAGCGGCGGTGGGACGAAGGCGAGGTAATCGCGCTCGGCCCGTACGACGTAGCACGACTGCTCGGGAGCGAAGGAGTCACGCCGCACCGATACCCACCCACCGTCCCGATGTCCTTGTGATACCTACAGGGCTGTTTGGTATCACAAGGATGCGCCAGTGGTAGGTAGGTATCACAACGCCGAGCCGTGGGCGGGACATCCTTGCGCGCCTGGTGCCCTGTGCGCGTGTGGCGCCCGGTGGTGGAAGGCTGGGATGCGTGCGAGGCATGCCGGCACGCCGGGCCAGGCCACCGGACGTTCCGCTGGAGCCGGGGGAGTTCACCGAGGTCGTGCTGAGGGGGAGGCTGACCGACCCGTCAGGTCCCGGTGCGCTCACCGCCAGGGCTGAACGCTTCATCGGACACCGGCTGGGGACATCCCGCTGGATCCTGCTCACCACCCGGCGGTTGCTGGTCGTCGCGCCGTTCCCGCGGGCGGGTGACTACTTCGACGTGGCGTTCGACCGACGAACGGTCGCGGCGTCCCAGGGGCGTAAGCGCGGTGACCTGATCACCGTCGACCTGATGACCCCGGCCGGACGGCAGGTGCTGCGGGTGCCGGCAAGCCTGCGCGGCGAGGTCTCCCGCCTCATCCGGGCATTGCGCCGTCCCCGTTGAGTGATCGGATGTCCGTGTGGTCAGGCCAGGGGCCAGGGGGCAGGTGCCAGGGGGCAGGTGCCAGAGCGCGTCGATGGGTAGTGCCCGGAGCCGGTCGCCGAACGGCAGCGTCTGCTGGCCCGTGTAGAGCAGGTAGCCGGCGATGGGGATGCCGGACTGGGTGGCGAGTGAACTCGGTACCAGGAGCCCGCCGGACCGGCCCGCGAGCAGGCAAGGAGCCTGCGCAGGTCGCCACGGCGTTCGATGACGGACAGTTCGGTGACGTCGCGCTCGATGAGGGTGGACAGATACGACTCGAAGAAGGCCGTGCGGGCGGCTGGCCGCCGGTTCGGAAAATATGACGCCAGGCATGCGGGCATATTCGATCGGTCACCGCGAGTCCGGACGGGAGGTTCCAAGTTTCGGTGGTCGGTGCTTTCACCGGGACACCCAGGTGGTCGGCGAGGTGCTGCGCGAGCGGCTCCGGCCCGTCGCCCGTGTTGCAGGCGCGAAATCACCTGCGAGGTGGCGGGCCGATACGACGGTCCCCGTCGACATGCCGTAGGCTCCTTACCTGCATGAACTCCTCAGAGATGCGTATCGCGCCTTCTCTGCTGACCGGAGGGCACTGGTAAACTTTCGTTCTGATATGAGCAAGGAAGTGGGGATCTGGTAGAAGATCGTAGATGGCCAGGTAATAGTTCATGGCCTCGCTCCAGACCCATTTCCCATCCGTAAGAAAGACCATCGGCACGATCGGCCCCCGGTCCGGGTCGAGCTGGTCATGAGACCGGCTACGCGCAGCGACCACTAGTTCTCCGGCGTCGAGGAACCCTAGGATGCGCTCCTTCTCCGCCGCGTCCGCGCGGGGGTGATCGGGCTCGAATAGGCCGTAGCCGTCCTGGTCGTATCCGTCGAAGACCCTGGCGATCTCAAGCCATGTCGTCAGATCGTCTGTCTCTGTCATGGGGTGCTCCCTGTCGACCTCGGTGTGAAGTCTCGCCAGTTTCCGAACCGGGTCGTCTCACTGACTATCCCGTGACTGTCAACCTGCCATATCGGCTCGTCAAGCATCATCTGCCCGGACGGGAGGTTCCAAGCTTCGGTAGTTGGCGCCATCACCGGGACACCCAGGTGGTCGGCGAGGTGCTGCGCGAGCGGCTCCGGCCCGTCGCCCGTGTTGCACGTGCGAAATCACCTGCGAGGTGGCGGGCCAATACGACGGGCGCCGTCAATGGGTCGGCGAACGCGGATACGGTTAAACTCCTCGCTCACGCGGAGAATGGCGTCCTGGGTGAGGGTCGGACAATGATAATCCTGTGCCGCAATGCGTCCGAGAAAGCGAGATTCCGGCAGAAGGTCGTGGTTCTTGAGGTAGTAGTTGACCGCCTTGCTCCAGACCCATTCGCCGTCCGTGACAAACACCATCGGTACGACCGGTCCGCGGCCTGGGTCGAGTTGATCGTGTGACCGGCTACGTCCCGCCAAAACCCATTCACCCGCGTCAAGGAACGCCAGGATGCGCTCCTTTTCCGCCGCGTTCGCGCGGGGGTGATTGGGCTCGAATAGGCCGTAGCCCTGCTGATCGTATTCGTCGAAGACCCTGGCGATCTCCAGCCATGTCGTCAGCTCGTCTGTCTCTGTCATGGGGTGCTCCCTGTCGACCTCGGTGTGAAGTCTCGCCAGTTTCCGAACCGGGTCGTCTCACTGACTATCCCGTGACTGTCAACCTGCCATATCGGCTCGTCAAGCATCATCTGCCCGGACGGGAGGTTCCAAGTTTCGGTGGTCGGTGCTTTCACCGGGACACCCAGGTGGTCGGCGAGGTGCTGCGCGAGCGGCTCCGGCCCGTCGCCCGTGTTGCAGGAGAAGAGACGCACCGGTCGTCCGCTCCAGGTGGGGTCCTTGCGAATGAGATACGCCAGTTCGGGCGCGCTCAGGGCATCGTCGCCCACGTAGACGTTGGTCGGGCTCCCATGCATGTCGACGGTGAACCGGGCGGGGTCGGGAGTAACCTGATGGGCCACCTGGAACATGTCGGTGTCGGACGACTCGTAGAATGCTCGACCGGCGGGGGTGCTCCGGCTGTCGTTCCAGGCCCGTTCCAACCGCTGACCGACACCGAGTTCCCGGGTGATCTGCCGGACTCCGGTCGCGCTCTGCTCGCCTGCCCGCACCGCTGATGCGGACGACTCCAACAGGCCCCGCCCGACCGCGGTCAGGTGCGCACCCTCCTCGACCAGCCGCCCGACCGGAAGGACGGAGATCAGGGCGAGGGCGACTTCCCATGGGCTGGCCTTCCCC
>NZ_CAKKTK010000128.1:0-6992 GCF_920656135.1 Frankia sp. Cppng1_Ct_nod
CTGGTCGACAGGCTGCGTCCGCCCCGGTCGAGTGAGGACCCGGCAGCCGCCGCGACCATCGGGATGGGCCTGCCCCGGGCCGCCAGAGCGTCACTGGGAACAGTGGGCCTTGGAGCCGCGAACCTCGGCGCCGCGAGCGAGGCGTTCGCCGCCGGCTGGGGGCTGTTGGCCCGGCCCGCGGCATGGGCCGGGCTGCCCGTGGGAGGCCCGCTCGTGATGCCGCCGATCGGTCGGATCATCTGACGACCTTCGGCGCGGTCCGGCGGGCATGTCTCCTCTAGATCGCCTTGGTGTGGCACCAGCCCACGGACCTCGTGGGCCTGACCGGCTCTGTGTCGGTTCGGCGTGGCGTGCCGAACGCGTGTGGCCGGGGGTGCGCTGACGATAGTCTCGGCCGGGCCGTGTTTGTCGGCGGCGCCGATGTGCGTTCGCCGTCTGTCCGTCCTGCCATGAAACCTGTTTGAATCCCGTCGGATGCGCCACCCCGGAGGTCGAGACCCGTGCCGTCCATCGAGGCCGTAGGAGCCCGCGAGATCCTTGATTCGCGGGGCAACCCCACCGTCGAGGTAGAGGTCGTCCTGGAGGACGGCACCCTCGGCCGTGCCGCCGTTCCGAGTGGCGCGAGCACCGGCGCCTTCGAGGCTGTCGAGCTGCGCGACGGTGATGACCGCTACGGCGGTAAGGGGGTGGCGCGGGCGGTGACCGGCGTCATCGACCGCATCGGCCCGGAGATCGTCGGGTTTGAAGCCACCGAGCAGCGGATTCTTGACCTGACCCTGCTGGACCTGGACGGGACGCCGGACAAGTCCGCCCTGGGCGCGAACGCGATCCTCGGGGTAAGCCTGGCGGTCGCGAAGGCCGCGGCCAAGGCGTCCGACCTGCCGTTGTTCCGCTACCTGGGTGGGCCCGGCGCGCATCTGCTGCCGGTGCCGATGATGAACGTCATCAACGGTGGCGCGCACGCCGACACCAACGTCGACATCCAGGAGTTCATGATTGCCCCGATCGGGGCGTCGACTTTTGCCGAGGCGCTGCGCTGGGGTGCGGAGACCTACCAGGCGCTCAAGAGTGTCCTGAAGACCCAGGGGCTGGCCACCGCGGTCGGTGACGAGGGTGGCTTCGCCCCGAATCTGCCCGCGAACCGTGCCGCCCTTGACCTGCTGGTGGAGGCCATCGGCAAGGCGGGGTTCCGGCCCGGGGAGGACATCGCACTCGCCCTTGACGTCGCCTCGACCGAGTTCTTCTCCGACGGCTCCTACCGGTTCGAAGGTGCCTCGCGTAACGCCGAGTACCTGAGCGACTATTACGCGGAGCTGGTGGCCGCCTACCCGATCGTCTCGATCGAGGACCCGCTTGCCGAGGACGACTGGGCCGGCTGGGTGCAGCTCACCGCACGGCTCGGTGAGGACGTGCAGCTCGTCGGTGACGACCTGTTCGTCACCAACCCGCAGCGTCTCGCCCAGGGCATTGCCGACAAGGCGGGTAACGCCCTGCTCGTCAAGGTCAACCAGATCGGGACGCTGACCGAGACGCTGGACGCGGTGTCGCTCGCGCACCGCAGCGGCTACCGGTGCATGATCTCGCACCGGTCCGGTGAGACCGAGGACACGACCATCGCCGATCTGGCGGTCGCCGTCGACGCCGGCCAGATCAAGACCGGTGCCCCGGCGCGCAGCGAGCGGGTCGCCAAGTACAACCAGCTGCTGCGTATCGAGGAGGAGCTTGACGACGCAGCCCGCTACGGCGGGGCCGAGGCCTTTCCCCGATGGTCGCCGACGGCCGGGTGATCTCCGGTGGCGCGCCGCACCACGTTGACCACCCGTATGACTCTGCTGGTGGTGGTGATCTGCGTGCTCGTGCTGACCCTCGCCTACCCGCTGCGCCTCTACGTCCAGCAGCAGGGTCAGATCGACGAACTGGCGGCGAAGAACGCCGAGCAACGTAAACGGGTGGAGGCGCTGAAGACCAAGGTGGCAGGTTACGACGATCCCGAGTGGGCTCGGGACGAGGCACGGGTCCGGCTGCACTTCACCCAGCCGGGGGAGAAGATCTACCTGGTGCCGGCGGCGCCGGCAACGTCACCGGCGCCGGGCCGAGGTGTCGCCTCCACCGAGGCACCCTGGTTCTCCCGGCTCTGGTCCGGCGCGGTGGGCACGGGCCAGGCCACCGGTGGCACGGGAACAAGTGCTGGTCGGACCGGGGACGGCCAGGCGACCGCGGCGCCGGCCCCTTCGGTCTCCGCGCGATGACCGGACGTCCTGCCCGTGGGGCTGTCGGCGGCCCGGACGGCCCGAACGGCCCGGCCGGTGGTGATCCGAAGGCGGCGGCGGTGGTCGCCCGCCAGCTCGGCCGGGAGCCGCGGGCGATGCACCGGGTCGCCCACCGCTGTTCCTGCGGCCTGCCCGATGTGGTGGAGACCTGGCCGAGGTTGGACGACGGGACGCCGTTCCCGACGTTGTTCTACCTGACCTGTCCGCGGGCGGCGTCGGCGATCGGGCGTCTGGAGGCGTCCGGGTTGATGCGGGAGATGACCGAGCGGCTTGCCGTTGATCGTGACCGTGACGGGGATCTTTCCCGGCGTTACGAGGCGGCGCACCAGGACTACCTGGCCCGCCGGGATGCCCTCGAGCCGATGCCCGGCGTGCCGAGCGCCGGTGGCATGCCGAGCAGGGTGAAATGCCTGCACGTGCTGGTCGCGCACAGCCTGGCCGCGGGTCGAGGGGTGAACCCGTTCGGTGACGAGGCACTGGACCTCATCCCCGACTGGGGCGCCCGTGGCCCGTGCGTACCGGTCGAGTCCGATGGACAGGAGGCTGGACCCCCGTGACCCCCGTGACCCCCGTGACCCGCGTGGCCGCCATTGACTGCGGCACCAACTCGATCCGGCTGCTCGTCGCCGAGGAGGCCAGTGAGGCGGATGCCGGGCGCGCCCCCGCCGGGAGTTCACGAGACGGGAGTTCCGTTGGCCGGCGCTCCGGAAGTGGGCAGGGCGCCCCGCGTCTGCGTGATCTGACCCGCCGTATGGAGATCGTCCGACTGGGAGCCGGGGTGGACCGGACCGGTGAACTGGCTCCCGAAGCGCTGGAACGGACGTTCACGGCGCTGCGTGACTACGCTGCGGAGATCGACCGGTTTGGTGCATCCAAGGTCCGGATGGTGGCGACCAGCGCGACCCGGGATGCCCGTAACCGTGACGCGCTGGTGGACGGGGTCCGCGCGATCCTCGGCGTCGATCCGGAAGTGATCACTGGTGCGGACGAGGCCGCGCTGTCGTACGCGGGCGCCACCCGCGAGCTGCGCGGCCACTCGGAGCCGTTTCTCGTGGCCGACATCGGCGGCGGGTCGACCGAGCTGGTTCTGGGGGATGCGGAGAAGGTGCACGCTGCCAGGTCGGTGAATGTCGGCTGCGTGCGACTGGCTGAGCGACACCTGCACGACGACCCGCCCACGGCCGGGCAGCTCGCGGCGGTGGTCGCGGACGCGCACGCCGCGTTCGACCTGGCCGAGCAGACCGTGCCCATCCGCTCGGCCGCGACACTGGTCGGGGTTGCCGGGACGGTCACGACGGTGGCGGCTCTCGCCGCGGACCTGCCTGGTTATGACCCGGACCGCATTCATCTGTCGGTGACGGCCGCGTCGGACATCGCCGCGGTGGCTGATCGACTGGCTGCGATGTCGCATGCGCAGCGGGCCGCGCTCCCGGTGATGCATCCGGGCCGGGTCGACGTGATCGTCGCGGGTGCGTTGGTGCTGCGGACGCTGGTCGAGCGGGTGGGTGTGGCAGCGGTGGTCGCAAGCGAACACGACATCCTGGACGGCATCGCCTTCTCCCTGTTGCCCTAGCCAAAGAGTGGGCGATCATGGTTCTTCGCCCACTCGGAGGCCCCAGGGGACGTCTAGCCAAAGAGTGGGCGATCATGGTTCCTCGCCCGCTCGGAGGCCCCAGGGTACGTCTAGTCTTTCTGGTCATGGATGAGCATGCTGGGTGTTTCGACCAGGTCGAGGACCGGCGGCCGGTCGTGCCCGGCTCGGGGTGGCCGGGTGATCCCGCATCGGCCGGGACCGCGGTGGCCGGGACGGTCAGCGATGTTGAGCGGTTGGCTGTCACCGCATGCGACGCGGCCGAGCTGGACGCGCGGATGTCGGTGTGCCGGGCCTGTCCGCGCCTGGTCGACTGGCGCGAGCAGGTCGCGGGGCTGCGCCGGGCAGCCTTTGCCGGTGAGCGCTACTGGGGCCGGCCGGTTCCGTCGTTCGGCCCGGCTGACGCGCGGGTTCTGATCGTCGGGCTGGCGCCCGCCGCGCACGGAGGCAACCGCACCGGGCGAATCTTCACCGGCGACCGCAGCGGTGACTGGCTGTTTGCGTCCCTGTACCGGGTCGGGCTGGCGGAGCTTCCGACCTCAGTGTCAGCCGGTGATGGCCAGCGTCTTGTCGCCACGCGTGTCGTGGCCGCGGTCCGTTGCGCCCCACCGGCGAACAAGCCGACCACGACTGAACGCGACGCCTGCCGGGCATGGCTCGTCCGGGACCTTGAACTGCTGCGACCAACGCTGCGGGCGGTTGTGGTGCTCGGTGGGTTCGCCTGGACGGCGCTGTGGCCGGCGCTGGCACGGGCGGGTTACCCGGTGCCGTCGCCGCGCCCGGCATTCGGCCACGCCCGCCGGGTTGTCCTCGGCGATGTCGCGGTGCCCGCCGGGGCGGCAGTGTCAGGGTTTGAAATTGGATCAGTGAAGGGAAGAGTCGCCGAACATGGGGCGGGGTTGGTTGTCCTCGGCTGCTACCACCCGAGTCAGCAGAACACGTTCACCGGGCG
Source organism: Frankia sp. Cppng1_Ct_nod (assembly GCF_920656135.1). Lineage (NCBI taxonomy): Bacteria > Bacillati > Actinomycetota > Actinomycetes > Frankiales > Frankiaceae > Frankia > Frankia sp. Cppng1_Ct_nod. Next base: position 4,814 of record NZ_CAKKTK010000128.1, read on the forward strand.
GGTTACGACGCAGATGCTCGACGCCGTCCTTGGTGACGCGGCTGGTGTGGCCGGTGTCGGTGGTGTGGATGGTGTCGGTGGTGTGGATGGTGAGAAATAGCTGAACCACGATCGATGCATGCGTGGCCATGTTGATCTCTGCGTGTTGCATGTCACGCAAACACATGGCTTGCTGATCGTGTATCCGGAGGCATAGTGGCGTGCCGGCGGGTACCTTTTTTGTATGAGCTTTGGACAACCTCCGCACATCCTTGTTGTGGGTGGCGGTTACGTCGGTATGTACACGGCTTTGCGTCTACAGCGTCGACTTCGTCACGGCGAGGCGACTGTGACGGTGGTCGAACCCAACTCGTACATGACATATCAGCCGTTTCTGCCAGAGGCTGCGGCGGGTAACCTTGAACCGCGTCATGTCGTCGTACCGCTACGTAGAGTGCTGAATGGCTGCAGGGTGGTCAGCGGCAGCGTGACCGGCATCAATCACGCCGAGCGACGGGCGTATATTACGCCGAATCAGGGCACGCCGTACGAACTGCGCTATGACGTCCTCGTCGGATGCCCCGGGTCGGTCGCGCGGACCCTGCCGATCCCGGGTCTGGCCGAGCTGGGCATCGGTTTCAAGAGCGTGGCCGAGGCGATCTATATTCGAAACAAGGTCATCGAACGAATGGACGCCGCGGCGTCCAGCAATGATCCCCAGCTGCGGCGTCGAGCGCTCACCTTTGTGTTCATCGGCGGCGGGTTCGCTGGTATCGAGGCCATTGCCGAGCTTGAGGATATGGCGCGCGACGCCTGTAGTTTCTATCCCGAGCTCTCGCCGTCGGACATGCGCTGGGTAATGGTCGAGGCGAGCGGGCGGGTACTTCCCGAAGTTTCGCCGGCGATGGGCCTGTACACGCTGAAGCAGCTCGAACACCGCGGTATTGAAATGAAAATAAACACCCGGGTGCAGAGTCTCGTCGATGGTCATGTTGTTCTCGACAGCGGCGAGGAGTTCGACGCCGAGACCATTGTCTGGACCGCCGGGGTCAAGGCGCACCCGCTTCTTGCCAACACCGACCTTCCGCTTGACGAGCGGGGCCGTATCAAGGCGACGGCCTTCCTCCAGGTCGACGGTGTCGAGCAGGCATGGACGGCGGGTGACTGCGCCGCGGTTCCGGACCTCACGAAGGGTGAGGGCGCCACGACCAGCCCCTCCGCGCAGCACGCGGTCCGCCAGGCCCGGGTGCTCGCGGACAACATTCTTGCGGATCTCCGTGGCCTGCCGATCGCACCGTACGAGCACAAGTACGCCGGCAGCGTCGCCTCGCTCGGGCTCCACAAGGGCGTGGCCGACGTGTACGGGATGAAGCTGCGTGGCTGGCCCGCATGGTTGATGCACCGTACGTACCACCTCAGCCGGGTACCGACCTTCAACCGCAAGGCACGGGTGCTCGCGGACTGGACGCTGTCACTGTTCTTCCGACGGGAGATTGTCTCGCTGGGGGCTTTTGCCGACCCGCGGGCGAGTTTCCGGGAGGCCGCGAGCCCGTCAGCCCCAGCCCCGTCAGCCCGGACGGCGTCGCCGGCGCCCTCAGGCCCGACCTCGGCGGTTTCCGCGAAGCCGGCCGTGCACGGTGAGACAAACGGTTCCGGCGCGGCCGGCCGGAAGCTGCCCGCACCTGCAAGGACCGTGGGGCCGGCCAAGTCATCCGGGGAATCATCGGTGGCGTGACTGATCTGAGGGGCGCGCCTTGGAAGGCGAGTCATACCCGATTAGCACCAAATGCCCGCCGTGGGTGACTACGGCGGGCATTTCCATGAGCGGAGCGCGCTCGACGTGATCACGATCCTGGCCCGGGGCTGAGACCACCCGGGGCATCCGGGGCTGAGGCCCGGCCGGTGCTCGGACACGGTGCCCGCCGGTGGGAGCTGGGGGCGCAGGTACCGCGAGGGGCAGATCGGGATGTCTCCCGACAAGGTCCGCCTCCCACGGAGGCGGGTTCCCGGCGGACTCCGTCCCGTGCCGTCGATTGGGGCACCTTGGACCATGTTGTGATGTATTGCCTACAGCACGTGAGTTGATTGGGTGCGACTGTCACGATGAGTTGCCGGACGGGATGGAGCGGTCACTCCGTACACTTTCCCCATGTTGTCTCTTTCACAAATCCTACGTAGCGTGGTAGAAACATCTCCGATG
>NZ_CAKKTK010000129.1:0-6972 GCF_920656135.1 Frankia sp. Cppng1_Ct_nod
GGGCTGGATCCGCCACCGTTCTGAGAACATCCCCGAGAACCACGATTTCGGCCCACCGGCGGTGGTTCGTCGGTTACATCAACTGGCCAGGTGTCATGCGCAAGGTCGAGTGATCATTATAGGCGACCCGCGGGGAGCCGGGCGGCGGGTCCTCGTACCGGCAGCCGCCTACCAAGGCCGGTCCTGCCCGCTTCCCGACCTGGTCAGGAGACGTTGACCCCGAAGTCCATGGCGATTCCGCGTAGACCGGTCGCGTATCCCTGGCCGACCGCCCGGAACTTCCACTCGTTGGAGTACCGGTAGAGTTCACCGAAGATCATCGCAGTCTCGGTGGACGCATCCTCCGTGAGGTCGTACCGGGCGATCTCCGTACCCGCCGTCGAGTCGACCACGCGAATGAAGGCGTCCCGAACCTGCCCGAAGGTCTGTCTGCGCACATCGGCATCATAGATCGACACCGCGAAGACAACCTTGGACGCCTGCGGCGTGAGCCCGAACAACTCGACCGTGATCTGTTCGTCGTCTCCCCCGCCACCACCGACGAGGTTGTCACCCATGTGTTTCACCGCGCCGTCGGGGCTCACGAGATTGTTGAAGAACACGAAGTACTGGTCGGAGAGAACCTTGCCCCGGTCATTGACAATGATCGCGCTCGCGTCAAGGTCATAGTCTGCGCCGGAGGTCTGACGCACCTGCCAGCCGAGGCCGACAGTCACGGCAGAGAGGTTCGGAGCAACCTTGCTGAGCGACACATTGCCGCCCTTGGACAGCGACACCGATGCCATACCGCAAAGCCTAGTCCCCTTGGAGCCTCCGGCCGTGAGAGGAACCAGGATTGCGCGGCCACCGGACGTGTGCGGCTGCTCGGGGAGGTCCGAACGCGCTGCTAAGGTCGCTTCGGTGCGCACCCCCGACCCCGTTCACGGCGCACGCCGGCCGGCGGCGGACACCGGGATGACCCGCCGGCTCAAGGCTCTCGCCCTCACCCAGCCGCTGCATGACCTCGACGCGCGCAAGAACCACCTCGACGGTGGCGACTTCACCGCCTACGCCATGGCGGAGCTCGCCCTGTACGCCATCGACCTGGTCACCGTCGCCATGGATTTCGACCGCGGCGCCGACCACTCCCAGGTCCGCCAGCGCCTCGTCCCACTGGCCGCAGCCCAGGCGCCGGACCGGCCTTCGGCCGAACATGCCCGTGTCGCCGGATGGGTGCTCGACAACCTGATCAACGTGGGTAGCGTCGACCGAGGGTTCGAGTCCGTGTACGGCACCTACCGGGACGACGGCCGTTACGTCCGCCGCCGGTTCGACTTCAAACTGTTGGTGGAGCTCACCGACCCGACCGGCGAGATCTACCTGCGCACCACGGACGAGGCCGTGACCGTGCTTGTCGGCGCGCTCGACACCGATGTCACCTCCGCCCAGGTCGCCGCGGAGGTGACATTGGACAGCCTGATCCGCAGCGGTCGCCTCGTCGACGCGCGGACCGCTGCCGAGCAGGCCCGCTACCGGACCGTCCAGTACGCCGAACAGCTTCGCCGCCAGTTGGAGGCCACCCGCCGCAACGTCCTCGCCGTCGACTGGCTGCACGCCGTCCCCGAGCTGGTCGACGAGGCTCTCACCCACATCGAGCAGCGGTACCGGCACGAGAACGCGATCCTCACCCACATCCGGCGTTACCGGGACTCCACCGAGGACGTCGAGCACAAGCGCCAGGCCGCCGAACTGGTGACGATCGTCGGCGACTGCGTGCGCCGCCACACCCAGCTACAGGCCCGCCTACAGGAGGCCGGTTCGGTCTTCCGGACCGAGCAGGACCGCCAGCAGTTCGCCGATCAACCGGCTCGGGCCGGCGTCGACCTGTACACACAGCTGCTCACCCCGACGCTGGGGCTGACCGTCGGCGCGGCCGAGGCACCCGCGCTCGCCTTCTTCACGAGCGCGGTCGGTGTCCGGGTGCCGCGGGCGATGCGCCTGCTCGACCTCGTCGACACGCTGCTGGAGCCGACCGCCGAACGCGCGGCCCTCGGCGCCGAGCTGGTCGACCCGGACCTGGTGGCCTGGTCGGAACCGCCTCGTTTCGGTGAGGAGGCGTGGGCAGCGGCCATGGACCTGTTCGACATCGACCCGGATGCGCCGCGCCGACTGTCGGCACTGCTGGCCGAGGCCCGTGACACGGACGGCCCGGACCTCGCGGACCTGGTGGCACTGATCGCGTTACACGCGGTGAGCCCCGAGATCGGGATTACCCGCCGGCACCGCGAGGACACCGTGCTCGTGGCCGTCGACGACGGCGTGCCCCTGGATGACCCGGAGTTCGGTGGCACGGACCTGCTGGTCGGACGGGTACGGCTGATCCCCGCCGACGCGGATGCGGATGTCGACGCGGATGTCGACGAGGTAACGGACGAGGTAACGGTGGCGTGTTGAGGGATCAGGTGACGGACGCCGCCCGGCTGGTCGCGTTCGGGCTGCGGCAGAGGCTCGTTCCGGCCCGGGATGCCGACTACGCCGAGCTGGTGCGTCGGTACCTGGCCGAGCCTGGGTTCGCCGAACTGACCGGGGCGGTCGCCGCCGGGCTCGGAATCGTGGTCCTCGATGTCTGCGACCGCGCCGGGTTGGTGCCGGCCGCCGCGGAGGACTCGGCTTTCGCCGTCCGGATGAGCGACTACGCCCGGCGGACCAGTGGGGAACACCGGGTTCCCGAACGGTTACTGCACGCCGTCGCACAGCTCGCCGTGGCGGCGCTGGCGTTCCCGCGTCCCGCGGACCTCACCGACGACTCCTACATCGGGCGGGTCAGCGTGGAAGGTGTCGACGCCTTTGTCCGGGAGGCATGCCGCCGCCTGGACGAGAAGCTCGCCGGGACCATGCACGACAACGACACGGACCCGCCCGCGGACGCGCCGAAGCTGGAACGGGCGTGGCGGCTCTACGCCCGCCGGACCGCCACCGGCGCGACGCGAGACGCCCGCCGGCTGGCCGGCTCGACGACCGGGATCATCGCCCGCGCGATGGGTTTCCTCGTCGAGTCCGGATGCCTGGTCGCGATCAGCGACGAGCATGGTGGGACCTATCGCACCACCCCGCGCTATCAGGTGCAGGTTCGGGAGCTTGCCGCCGACGCCGCCCTCGAGGAGCTGCTCGCACTCGGGGTAATGACCGTCAGCGACGGCCGGGGGGCTGTGCGCGTCCTGTCGGACACGCCGGAGCTGACCCGCGTCGCGGGAGCGGGAGGTGCCGATGTATGAGCTGTCCCGGGTCCGGCTGCACTCGATCGGTCCGCGCGGCGCCCGTTTCTCCGACGTCCTGCTCGACTTCTCGGATGTGGGCGCACCGGTCACCGGACCCCACCAGGACGCGCTGTTCGGCGAGGGCCGTACCCGGCCGCGGCGCCCGTCGCCCGCCTCGGTGCTGTTCCTGGAGAACGGCGGCGGCAAGAGCGTCCTGATGAAACTGATCTTCTCGGTGGTGCTGCCGGGTCGTCGTCAGGTCGTGGGCACCTCCAACGGCAGGGTGCTGGACAACTTCGTCCTGGCCCGGGACTGCGGGCATGTGATCTGCGAGTGGCAGCATGCCGTCACCGGCGAACGGATCGTCACCGGAAAGGTCAGCGAGTGGAAGGGCCGGGCGTCCACCGGCGACGTCACCCGACTCGCTGACGCCTGGTACGGATTCCGCCCCGGCGGAGCGGTCGAACTCGACACGCTTCCACTCACCCGGGACGGCCGGCTGGTCACCCTGTCCGGATTCCGCCAGCGCCTCCTCGACGCCGCCGCCACCGAGACGAACCTGGACCTCGTCTGGGAGACCAGCCCGGGTGCCTGGAATGAGCACCTCGGGGTCCTCGGACTGGACCCGGAGCTGTTCCGCTACCAGCGGGCGATGAACGCGGGCGAGGGCGAGGCCGCCGAGGCGTTCGCGTTCGGCAGCGACGAACAGTTCGTCGACTTCCTGCTACGGGCGGTGACTCCTCTGGAGGACCCGGTCGGACTGCAGGATGTCGTCGACGGCTACGCCGGGAAGCTGGCCGAACGGGCTGTACTCGCCGCCGAACGGGACTTCGTCGCCGGTGTCCTCGACCGGCTGCACCCCCTGGTGGACGCGGTGACGCGACGCGCCCAGACCGAAACCGCCCTGACCGTGGCCGCCTCCCAGGTGGCGGGGCTGGCCGCGACTGTGGACGCTCGCCTGGCCCGCGACACCGCCGGGGTGACCCAACTGGACGCGGAGGCCGCGGTGGCGGCCGACGCCGAACGCGCCGCCGAGATCGCGCGCGGTCGTGCCGGTGACCGCGTACTGGCCCTGCGAACGACGATCGCGCAGCTGCGGCTGGCTGTCGCGGAAAGGGACCGGGACACCCTGGTGGCGGCCCGCGAGGCAGGTCAGCGGACGCTGGATGCATGGCGGGCGACCGAGGAGGTGCTGCGGCTAGCCGCCGCGTCGGCCGAGGCCGAGCGGCTCACCCGGCTAGTCGCCGACGCCGAGACCAAGGCGGCGCCCGCGCTCGCCGAACGCGATGCCGCGGGCCGGGCCCTCGTGCGCGGGCTGCTCACCCTGGCCACGGCATCGGATGCCCAGGCCGCCGCGGCCGACGTCCGGGCGGGTGAGCACGAGGCACAGGCCGACCGGGCCGCGCGGGCCGAGCGCCACGCCGCGGACGAGGCCGCGACAGCCCGCGCCCACCGGCAGTCCCTGGCCGAACACGACGTGTCCGCAACCGACGCGCTGCGGCGGGCGGTCGCGGACGGTCTGGTGCCGGACGTGTCCTGCGATGTGGCCGCCCTGGCCCGGGATGCCGCCGAGGCGGCAGCGGCCGCCGCCGGCACGGTCCGCGCCGGGCTGGACGCCGTTCAGGCATGTCACCGTGCCCGCCAGGACGCGGCCGACCGCGAGCGCGAGGCGGAACGTGCCTGTGACACTGCCCGTGCTGTGCTCGCCCGACTCGGCGACGAACGGGACCGGGCGCGGGCGGCATCCGATGCGCTGGCGGTGGCAGCCGGCGATCGCCTCGCCGAGGTCCTGGGCGACGTACCCGCCGTCGATCTGGATGCGGACGCGGAACGGGCCCTCGCCGCTCTCGGCACCGCCATCGACGCGGCCGAGACCCGGAAACTGGCGCTGTCCATGGCCGCGGACGCCGACGCCCGAGTGCTCGACGCACTCGGCGCGGGCAACCTGCTGCCGGCCCGACCCGAGGTGACCGCGGCCATCGACGTCCTGGAGGCCGCCGGTGTCACCGCGGTCGCGGGCTGGTTGTACCTGGCGGGCTCCGTGGGCGAGGAGCAGCGTGACGCGGTGCTCCTCGCCCACCCGGAACTGGTCGACGGGGTCGTGCTGCCCGTAGCCGGGTCTTTGGAACGGGCCCGGGCGGCGTTGAGCGCGGCCCGGCTCCTGCCACGCGGGATCGTCGCGGTCGGCACCGCCGCCGTCCTGATCGACCTCGGCGGCGCGGATCCCGACAGCGGTTCCGACGGGCGGCAGGTGTTCCTCATCCCGCCGAACCCGGCGATGTTCGACGAGGACGCGGCCGAGACCGAACGGGCCGCGATCCGGGCCCGCCACGGCGAGCGGTCCGCACTCATGGTGCAGCTCACGGCCCGGATCAACCGTGACCGCAGCCTCGCCGCCGCGATCACGGCCTGGCGGGCGCAGAACCCGTCCGGCCGGCTGACTGCGCTCGCCACCGACGCGGGCCACGCCTCGGATGCGCTCGCGGCGGCCGATCGGGTCCTCGCCGAGGCACGCGTCCGGGCAGCGGCATCCGCGGCCGAGGCGGATGCCGCCCTGGCCGCGCTCAGGTCCCAGCGGGCGGACGAGCAGTCCTCCGTCGCCCGCGCCACCACCCTCGACCGACTCGCCCGCACGGTCGGTGACCGGTCCCGGACCGCCCGGGAGGCAGCCGCGTTCGAGACGGCGGCGCAGGAGAAGGCCGGCGAGGCGTCCCGGCACCATGACACCGCCGAGGAGGCACGGCGTTCGGCGCGTGACGCGCATCGCCGTGCGGACGCGGCCCGCCGTAACGCCGACGCGGCCCGGACCGAGACCGCCGGGGTGATGGGCGCCGGGGACCCCACCCACGAACCTGCCCACGGCACCAGCCGTAATCCGGCCCCCGACGCACCGGACGAGCGGGGCCGGGCGAACGATGCCGACCTGCCGGTGGCGGTGCTCCGGACGGTCTATGAGGCGGCGAACCGCACGTACGCTCAGGTCGAGGTGGAAACGGACCTGCGGGCCGGCCTCGAGCGGTGCCGCCGCACGCAGGCCGCGGCACGGGCGGCGAACGACGTCCTTCCCGCCGGCATCCGGGCGCAGGCCCGCGAGCTGCTCGCGGGGGTCAGTGGTGGGGACGCGGTGGCCCGGGCCGCGGGCGAGGCCGAGGCCCGCCGCGGGCTCGTCGCACTCGGCCGGGACCTCGACGACGTGCTGGAACGGCTCGGTGGCCTGCGGGAGGAGCTACGCCAGGTCGGGGCGGAGTCCCGCCATCGCGCGGTCGGCCCACCTGCCGGCCCGTGGGCCCCCCGCGATCTGCCGCACGCCGAGGACCTGCTGCGGACGGCACGCGCCGAGGTCGCACGGGCCGCCGAGGCACACGAACGGGTGCGGGCGCACCGGGAGTCGCTGGTGGAGGCGGCACGGCGGGCGGACTCGGACCTCTCGACGTTGCGGGCGGTCGCAGACCTGCTCGCCGACGCCCTCGCCGAAACCGGTGGACCGGCGTCCGGTGGACCGGTTGAAGGCAACGACGCGGACCCCGCGGAACCGTTCACCGGGTCGGCGGACGCCGCACGGATCGCGGCAACGCAGGTACGGGCCGTCTGGCGGGCGGCAGCCGGGGGGGTCGCGGCGACGCACGCCGACGTCCGGACCGCGGCGGACACGCTGGCTCTGTGGGCCGGTCAGGACCGTTTCGACACTGTGAAGGCGCCCGCGCGCCGCCAGCTGACCCGTGCCGGTCGGGAGACG
>NZ_CAKKTK010000130.1:0-6605 GCF_920656135.1 Frankia sp. Cppng1_Ct_nod
CACCCAGGGTTGCCAGCGCCGTCATCAGGATCACATTGATCGCACCGATGAGCATTCCGAATTCCATGGCCCGCGTGAACGACAGCCAGCTGCGCACCCCACCGTTGCTGCCGTCGGTCAGCGTGTCCGCCGCGCTGACCACGCTGTCGAACACCCCGATCGAGTTCAGCACGAACCACAGCACGGCCACCGCGACCATGAGCACGACGAACACGCACAAGGAGAAGGCGAACGTCAGCCGTGCCACCGACAGCGGATTGACCCGCGCGACACGCAGCCGGGCCCGGCGTCCCTGCCCGGGTGTGCGCACCACGGACGGTCCGGTCGGAGCACCGACCATCGGTCCGGTGGCCGAATCCGTCATGCCACGTTCCCGGACCGCAATCCGCGGCCCACCGACCTCCGCCGAGCGCTCGGTCGGCCCGCTCCCCGATGCGGGGATCTTTTCCTGCTCTGAGCCCCTTGTGGTCCGGCCACCGTGCGCCGCCCACGCTGCCTGATTCTCACGGTCGGCATGCTCGTCCAGCCGTCCGAAGGCCCCCGTTTCCGGGACCTGTGCCGCAGCGGCCGTCTGCCCACGTTCCGACCTTCCCACACGGCCTGTCTCTCCACCTGCCACGGCACGCCCAGTCACGCCTCCGGCGGGGGCGCCGGGCTTCTTCGTGGGTCGCCGCAGCGAGATCGTGTCCGGATCCGACCGGGGTGTCCCGTCGAACGGCGCGGGCCTGGATGCGGACGCTTCGGTTCCAGACGTCGCGGGGGCGGGGGCGTGCCCGGTCTTGGCCGCAGGCCCGGTCTTCGCGGTGGGCCCGGTCTTGGCGGCGGCTCGCGCGCCAGGCCGCCCGGAACCGGCGTCCGCTGGTCCTCTGCGAGCCGGCACGTACGTTGGCCCAGCCGGCGGCACCGCGGTCGGCGTCGATGGTCCTGAAGCAACGGCCGGTCCTGCGCCGGTACCGGCCGCCGGAGCAGTCAGGGGGGTCGGCACAAAGGGCCTGGCCGGGCTCTGTCGCTCCGGTGGGAGATCCGGGGAACCAGAGGAAGCCGGCGAGCCGGGATCACGCTCCGGATCGGTGGCCCGCCCGCCTGGCCGGGCGGACGGGCCTGAAACGATCCGCTGGGGCCCCCGAGTCTGGGGCCCCCGAGTCTCCCGGGCCTCGCGTGGCATTCGCAGGTCCCGGATCGCGGACGGGGCCTTCTGCACCCGGGTCCCGTCATCTTCGGCGTCGGACCCCGACGTCGGGTCCGGTCGTGTCGGGCCCGCGGAGGCCTGCCTGTCATTTCGGGCATCCTGGCCCCGCTCCGGCGGCTGCTCCGACCGCAACGGGGAAGATCCACGGAAGACCGACGACCGACTGGTTCGGTCGTCATCGCTGTCGTTCACGGTCTTTCTCCCGCCTTGCCCGGCCCGTTATCCGTCCTCAGGCTGAGTCTGCTCCGCCGGGGCTGCTTGTCGAACCGTTGCCGCCGTTGTCGTCAGCATCAGCATTACGTGCCACTCCCACGACCTGTACTCCGGGTTCCAGATCGATGAGTCGGACCCCCATGGTCTGCCGCTGAGCCCGCCGGACGTCACGGGCGATCGTCCGCAGCACGCCGCCGTTGGACGTGATCGCGTAAAGCTGATCGTCAGGACCGACCACCAGCGCGCCTACCAGGCCACCACGGGTGGAAACAATCTTCGCGGTGAGAACACCCTTACCGCCGCGCCCCTGCACCGGATACTCGCCCAGGGAGGTCCGCTTGGCGTATCCCCCGCTGGTGGCCACCAGCAGGTTCGCCTCCGAGTCCTGTGGCACCACCTCCATGGCGAGCAGCTCGTCGTCGGTGTCGAACCGCATCCCGATGACGCCGGAGGTGGCCCGGCCCATCGGGCGCAACTGCTCATCGTCGGCGTGGAACCGGATGGACTGGGCCTGCCGGCTGACCAGCAGCAGGTCGTCGTCGGCCGACACAAGCCGGGCGGCGATCAGTTCGTCGTCGTCACGCAGGTTGATCGCGACAAGCCCGCCGGACCGGTTCGAGTCGAACTCGGAGAGCGCGGTCTTCTTGCACAGCCCACGCCGGGTCGCGAGCACCAGGTACGGCGCGGCCTGGTAGTCGTTGATCGCCATGACTTCGGCGATGCGCTCGTCCTGACCGAACGCGAGGATGTTCGCCACATGCTGGCCCTTGGCGGTACGAGCCTGTTCAGGCAGTTCGTGCGCCTTGGCCCGGTACACCCGGCCCTTGTTGGTGAAGAACAACAGCCAGTGGTGGGTGGTGGTCACGAAGAAGTGCTCGACGATGTCGTCCTCGCGCAGCGCCGCGCCCTGCACACCCTTGCCGCCGCGTCGCTGCGAGCGGTACAGGTCGGTCTTGGTCCGCTTGGCGTAACCGCCACGGGTGACGGTGACGACGACGTCCTCACGCGCGATCAGGTCCTCGACGGACATGTCGCCCTCGAACGGAATCAGCCGGGTCCGCCGCTCGTCGCCGAACCGGTCGACGATCTCGGTGAGCTCCTCACCGATGATCTCCCGTTGCCGGGTCGGTGAGGCGAGGATCGCCTCCAGCTCGGCAATCCGCGCCCGCAGCTCGGCGGCCTCATCAATGATCTTCTGGCGCTCGAGGGCGGCGAGCCGGCGCAGCTGCATGTCCAGGATCGCGACCGCCTGGATCTCCGACAGGGAGAACCGCTCCATCAACTGCCCGCGCGCGGCGTCCGCCGACTCGGCGTTACGAATGAGGTTGATCACCTCGTCCAGGTGGTCGAGAGCGATCAGCAGACCCTCGAGGACGTGCAGGCGCTCGCGTGCCTTACGTAGCTGGTAGCGGGTCCGGCGGACGATCACGTCGACCTGGTGGTCGACGTAGTACCGCACCATCTGGTCCAGCCGCAGGGTGCGCGGTACCCCGTCGACGATCGCCAGCATGTTGACGCCGAAGGTGTCCTGTAGCTGGGTGTGCTTGTACAGGTTGTTCAGGACGACCTTCGCGACCGCGTCCCGCTTCAGGTCAATGATCAACCGCTGGCCGGTACGCGCCGAGGTCTCGTCCCGGATGTCGGAGATCCCGCTGACGCGGTTGTCCCGGACGAGCTCGGCGATCTTCTCGGCAAGGTTGTCGGGGTTGACCTGGTACGGCAGCTCGGTGACAACGAGCTGGGTCCGGCCCTTGTTCTCCTCGACCTGGACGACGGCCCGCATCCGGATGCTGCCGCGACCCGTGCGGTAGGCGTCCTCGATGCCCTGCCGGCCGACGATGAGACCGGCGGTGGGGAAGTCCGGTCCCTTGACCAGCCCGAGCAGCGCTTCCAGCAGTTCGGAATCGGCGGCGTCCGGGTGCGCGAGGAACCACTTCACGCCCTCGGCAACCTCCCGCAGGTTGTGCGGGGGAATGTTGGTCGCCATCCCGACCGCGATGCCCCCGGCACCGTTGACCAGCAGGTTCGGGAACCTGCTGGGCAGGATCGTCGGCTCCTGGGAGCGGCCGTCGTAGTTGGCTGCGAAGTCGACCGTGTCCTGGTCGATATCGCGCAGCATCTCCATCGCCAACGACGCCAGCCGTGACTCGGTGTAACGCATAGCGGCCGGCGGGTCGTTGCCCGGCGAGCCGAAGTTCCCGTTACCGTCGACCAGTGGGTAGCGCAGCGACCAGGGCTGAGCCAGTCGTACCAGGGTGTCGTAGATCGCCGAGTCGCCGTGCGGGTGATAGTTACCCATGACGTCACCGACAACGCGCGAACACTTGAAGTACCCGCGGTCCGGACGGTAACCACCGTCGTACATCGCGTAGAGGACGCGGCGATGCACCGGCTTCAGGCCGTCACGGACCTCCGGCAGCGCACGGCCGACGATGACCGACATCGCGTAGTCGAGGTACGACCGCTGCATCTCGACTTCGATACCGATTGGCTCGACCCGGTCGCCGGGCGGCGGGGGTAGTACGTCGGTCACGCGGGTCCTTCCAGACAGGGATGGTGAGGACGGTCCTGGATTTCCTAGATATCGAGGAAGCGGACGTCCTTGGCATTGCGCTGGATGAAGGAGCGCCGGGCTTCGACGTCCTCACCCATCAGGACGGAGAACAGCTCGTCCGCGACGGCGGCGTCGTCCAGGGTGACCTGCAGCAGGATGCGGCGGTCCGGGTCCATGGTCGTGTCCCACAGCTCGGTCGCATTCATCTCGCCGAGACCCTTGAAGCGCTGGATCGCATCCTTGGGCAGCTTGCGGCCGGTCTCGACGCCGTGCTCGATCAGGCCGTCACGCTCCCGGTCGGAGTAGGCGTACTGCCAGTCCTCGCGCCCCCATTTGATCTTGTAAAGCGGGGGCTGGGCCAGGAAGACATAGCCGGCCTCGACCAGTGGGCGCATGAACCGGAACAGCAGCGTCAGTAGCAGCGTCCGGATGTGCTGGCCGTCGACGTCCGCGTCCGCCATCAGGACAATCTTGTGATACCGCAGTTTGCTGGCGTCGAAATCGTCGTGGATGCCGCAGCCGAGCGCCTGGATCAGTGCCTGGACCTCGGTGTTCTTCAGTACCCGGTCGATCCGGGCCTTCTCCACATTCAAGATCTTGCCGCGCAGTGGCAGGATCGCCTGGAACTTCGAGTCCCGGCCGCCCTTGGCCGAGCCGCCCGCCGAGTCACCCTCGACGATGTAGAGCTCGCAGCGCTCCGGGTCGGTGTACTGACAGTCGGCGAGCTTGCCCGGCAGCCCCGTCCCCCCGAGCAGGCCCTTGCGGCGGGTCAGGTCGCGGGCGGCGCGGGCGGCGATACGCGCCCGCTGGGCGTCCAGCGCCTTGCTGACGATCGCCCGGGCCTCGACACGGTTGGCCTCGAGCCAGTCCTTCAGCGCCGAGTAGCACATCTCCTGGACGAACCGCTTGGCCTCGCTGTTGCCGAGCTTGGTCTTGGTCTGGCCCTCGAACTGCGGCTGTGCCAGCTTCACCGAGATGATCGCGGTCAGGCCCTCGCGGATGTCGTCACCGGCGAGGCGCTCGTCGGGGTTCTTGCCGTTGGCCTTCGGCGGCTTGAGCAGGTTCTGGTCCTTGGCGTAGGCGTTCACCGCGCTGGTCAGAGCCGCGCGGAAGCCCTCCTCGTGGGTACCGCCCTCGTGGGTGTTGATGGTGTTGGCAAAGGTGTAGACCGACTCGTTGTAGCCGGCGTTCCACTGCATCGCGAGTTCGGCCTCGATGCCCGTGCCCTTGGAGTCCAGCGAGATGACGGTCTTGTGGATCGGGTCCTTGCTCGCGTTCAGGTGCTCGACGAAGTCCACGAGCCCGCCCGCGTAACAGTAAGTGACCTCGAGGGGTTCCTCGGGACGCTCGTCGCGCAGGCTGATCGTCAGTCCCTTGTTCAGGAACGCCATCTCCTGCAGCCGGCGGGTGAGGGTCTCGTACTTGTAGTCGGTCGTTTCGAAGATCGTGTCGTCCGCCCAGAACGTGACGATCGTGCCGGTCTTCCTCGTCGGCGCGCCCTTGGCCAGCGGCGCGGCCGGACGGGTGTTCGCGTACGGCTGGAACCAGGTGAAACCCTCGCGCCGGATCTCAACCTCGAGGCGGGTGGACAGCGCGTTCACCACACTCACGCCGACCCCGTGCAGGCCACCGGACACCGCGTAGGACTTGCCGTCGAACTTCCCGCCGGCGTGCAGTGTGGTCAGCACGACCTCGACCGCCGGACGCTTCTCGGTCGGATGCTCACCCACCGGGATGCCACGGCCGTTGTCCGAGACCCGCACCCCGCCATCGGCGAGCAGCGTCACACCGATCGTGTCGCAGTAGCCGGCGAGCGCCTCGTCCACAGCGTTGTCCACAACCTCGTAGACAAGGTGGTGAAGACCACGTTCCCCGGTGGAGCCGATGTACATACCCGGACGCTTGCGAACCGCATCGAGACCCTCAAGAACCTTGATCGAACTTGCATCGTAGGTCACGCGGTATGTCCCCTCGTCCTCAACTCCGAACAACGCGAGAAGCGTCTCCTAAGTCTACCTGGCACCTGAGCCAGGAGGACTCTGGGTGCCCCCTGGTATCGGCGCAGCGCCCCGAACTACTTTCCATCGAACCCCCGTACGCGGACCCTCCGCCCACGGTCCGCTGCGTCCGGCTCAGCGCCTTCCTCCGCGTCCTCAAGCGGCCACCACAGGAATAGGCACGTCAGCCGTAGGTGTCGCGGGGACCGCGCCCGCCGGATGCATGCAGGGGACCGTGCCTCCAGCTCGGCGCGGTCGGGCCCCGGACCACGATCCGGCGCACCACATCCGGCCCGAGTTCCCTGCGCAGCGTGGTCAGCAGCTGCCCGGAAAGTAGCCGCAACTGCGTTGCCCAGGCGGTCGACTCGGCTGCAAGTTCCAGCTCACCGTCACGCAATGAAACCGGATGGCAACGTGAAGAGATTTCCGGGCCGGCCAGTGTGTCCCACCGGGCCAGTACCGAGGCGTCGGTCGCCCTGTCCTCCCAGCCTCGGGCGGCGAGCATCCGCCGCACCGCCGCACCGAACGCGACCGGCTCGGCCCACTCCCGGCCGGGCGCGGCCATCCCGGGCATCCGCGGGCGGCGCGCGGGCTCCCGCTCGGATCCGTCGCCGTCGCCGCGCCCGCCGGTTCCCCCGGCACGGCTGCCACC
>NZ_CAKKTK010000131.1:0-6578 GCF_920656135.1 Frankia sp. Cppng1_Ct_nod
CTAGGCCAAGCTGAGCGGCGAGGTAGGCGCGCAGGTGGTGTCGGCCTCCAGCCAGTAGCGTCGACGCTGGAAGGCGTAGGTGGGCAGATCCAGACGCCGGGCGCCGACGCCAGCGAAGAAGGCCCGCCAGTCGACCGCGATACCCCGCGCGTGGAGTAAGGCCAGCGCGTCGGTGGCGGCGCGGACTTCCGACCGGCTGGCTGGCAGCAGCGACACCAGCGTGGACCTGGCCGGGAGAGTGTCCGGCACGCCGGGGCTTAGCGCCACCACGGTCGTCACGTCCTGGGGAATGTTCTTGTCCTCGTGGCACGCCGATGGCTCCATCATCACCAGGGCGCACGCATCCGCCAAGGAGAGCGAGCCGGTCACGTGGGCGGCGGAGGGTTCACCGGCCGCGTATCCCACGACGATGTCCGGTGCCACTCCCCAGGACTCCAGCAGCCGGCAGAGCGCCACCTCGACTGCGAAAGCCGCCGCCCGCATGTGGGCCTGCGGCGGGTCCACCCGCTCGCCTGCCCACAGCATCTCCAGCACCGGAATCTCGAGATGCTGGTCGAACGCCGTGCAGACCGTGTCCAGAGCCGCCGAGAAGACGGGAAATATCCGTGCCAGTTCCCGTCCTGTGCCAGGACCCCACGATCCCTGACCGGCAAAGACGAACGCGAGCCTGCCGCCCGCGGCCGCGTGGCTCGCGGTCAGGCCCTCGGCCAGCGCGGCCAGGCCCCGCAGGAACTCCGCGCGGTCACCGGCGACCAGCACCGCGCGGTACTCCAGGGCAGACCGGGTCGTCGCCAGCGAGAACCCGATGTCGGTCAGCGACAGGTCGGGGTGCTCGTTCACATGTGCGTGAAGCCGTTCCGCCTGTGCCCGCAGCGCAGCCTCGGATCGGGCCGACAGCGGCCACGGCACCACCTGACGGCCCGCGCCGCGCTCGGCGGGCACGGGCCGCTCGGCGGGCACGGGCCGCTCGGCGGGCACGGGCCGCTCGGCGGGCACGGGCGCCGCGTCCTGCTCAAGTATCACGTGCGCGATGGTGCCGTTGACCCCGAAGGCGGAAACGCCCACACGGCGGGGCCTGCCGGTCTCCGGCCAGGGCACGGGTTCGGTGAGGAGCGCCACCGCCCCTTCGGACCAGTCCACATGCGGGCTCGGTGCGTCGACGTGCAGCGTCGGGGGCAGCACGCCATGGCGCATCGCCATCACCATTTTGATCGCCCCGCCAACCCCGCCGGCCGCCTGAGTATGCCCGAGATTGGACTTCAGTGAGCCCAGCCACAGCGGCCGATCGGACGGCCGCCCCTGCCCGTACGTGGCCAGCAGGGCCTGCAACTCGATCGGATCTCCAATTGGGGTGCCGGTGCCGTGCCCTTCAACCGCGTCCACGTCGGACGGCGACAGCCCGGCGTCCGCCAGCGCCCGGCTGATCAGTCGCTCCTGCGAGATGCTGCTGGGAGCCGTGAAGCCGTTGCTCGCGCCGGTCTGGTCGACGGCGCTCCCCCGCATCACCGCGAGGACCGGATGCCCGTTGCTGCGCGCGTCCGCGAGCCGTTCCACCAGCAGGACGCCAACGCCCTCAGCGATACCGGTTCCGTCCGCGGCCGCCGCGAAGGACTTGCAGCGGCTGTCCGCCGCCAGGCCCTGTCCCTGCCGGGTGACCTCGCCCCACAGCTCTGGGGTGGACATCACGGACACGCCGCCGGCCAGTGCGAGCGAGCACTCGCCGCGCCGCAGGGCCTGGCTCGCCAGGTGCAGCGCCACCAGCGAGGACGCACACGCGGTGTCCACCGTGATGGCGGGCCCTTCCAAGCCGAGCGTGTAGGAGACCCGCCCCGAGGCCATACTGCCCGCGCTGCCGAAGTAGGCGTAGCCGTCGATTCCCGCGGGCGGTGGCCGCAGCCGGTAGCCGTAGTCGTGGAAGATGACGCCGAAGTAGACGCCGGTGCGGCTACCCCGTACCGACAGCGGATCGATCCCCGCTCGCTCGAACGCCTCCCACGAGGTCTCCAGCAGCAGCCGCTGCTGCGGATCCGTGGCCAGGGCCTCACGCGCCGACATCTCGAAGAAGGCGGGATCGAAGTCGGCGGCGTCGTGGAGGAAACCGCCATCGGCGTACGGCAGGTCCGCGGTGTCCCAGCCGCGATCGTCGGGGAAGGCGGAGATGGCGTCGCCGCCCGCGGCGACGAACCGCCACAGCTCCTCCGGCGACCGCAGGCCACCCGGGTAGCGGCACGCCATCCCAATGATCGCGATGGGCTCGGTCAGGTCGGCGGCCAGTCGCCGCAGACGCTCGTTCTCCTTCATCGCCGCGCGCAGCGCCTCGACGAGTTTCTCGGGGGATAAAGCCACCATGACCTCCGATCGTTCAGGGACCTCCGGCGGTTCCAAGGACGTCCGACAGTTCAGGAGCCGCCGTCGAGAGCCAGCCGTACCAGTGTCTCGACGTCCATCGAGTCGAACGTGCTACCCGGCTGCTCGTCCGGGCCGGCGGACTCGGCGGGAAACAGCTGGCTCCGCAGGTGACCGGCGATCGCGGCGGGCGTCGGGAAGTCGAAGACCAGCGTCGCCCGCAGCCGTACGCCGGTCGCCGCCCTCAGCCGGTTACGGAGCTGGACCGAGGCGAGCGAGTCGAACCCGAGATCCTTGAACGCCCGGTGCGGCGCAACGGCGTCCGCGGACGTATGACCCAGGGCCGCGGCCGCGGTGGCGCACACGGTCTCCAGCAGTTCCCGGTCCCGTTCTGGGCCGGTCAACCCGGCCAGCCGTTCGGCAAGCGTCTGGATGTCGCCAGCCGCGTCCACCACCCGGCGGATCGGAGTGCGGATCAGGAGGCGCAGCAACGGCGGCACGACCCCGGTCGCGCGCAGCGCCCGCAGGTCCAGGCGCATCGGCAGCAGCACGGGCCGGTCTACCGCGAGCGCGGCGTCGAACAGTGCCAACCCGTCCGCGGCGGACATCGGCCGCAGGCCGTTGCCCGTCATCCGCCGCTCCAGGTCGGCCTGGTCCAGATGCCCGGTCAGGCCGCTGCGCTGGGCCCAGTAGCCCCAGCCGAGAGATACCGCCGGCAGCCCCGCGGCCCGACGGCGGTGGGCCAACGCGTTCAGGAACGTGTTGGCGGCCGCGTAGTTGGCCTGGCCCGGGCTGCCGAAGGGGGCCACGGACGACGAGAACAACACAAAGGCGGCCAGGTTCCGGTCGAGGGTGAGTTCATGGAGGTGCAACGCCGCGTCCACCTTGGGCCGCAGCACGGCGTCGACCCGCGCCGGCGTCAGAGAGCTGAGGATCCCGTCGTCGAGTACACCCGCGGCGTGCACGACCGCCGTCAGTCGGTGCCCGGCGGGTATCGAGGCCAGCAGGGCGGACAGGGCGGCGCGGTCGGCGATGTCGCAGGCGGCCACCGTCACCTGGGCGCCCAGCGCCGTCAGTTCGGCCTCGAGGTCCGTGGCACCGGCGGCCTGACGGCCGCTCCGGCTGGCCAGCAACAGATGCCGGACGCCGTGCTCGGCGACCAGGTGCTGGGCGACCAACCCGCCCAGGGTGCCGGTGGCGCCTGTGATCAGCACGGTGCCGTCCGGATCCCACCCGGCGGGATCGACGGCCGGGATCGCCGCCCGGGTGAGCCGTTGTCCCAGGACCACGCCCGCCCGGATGACGAGCCGAGGCTCGCCGCAGGCGACCGCCGCGGGCAATGCCCGATACGACGCCTCATCGCCGTCGAGGTCCACGAGTGTGAACCGGTCCGGATTCTCCGACTGGGCGGACGCGATCAGCCCCCACACCGGGGCGTTCACCAGGTCCGGCACGTCGTCGTGCGCTTCCGCGGGCACCGCGCCCCGGGTGACTACGACCAGCCGGGCGGAAGCGAACCGATCGTCGGCCAGCCAGGACTGGGCCAGCCCGAGCACTCGATGCAGAGCCGTGCGCACGGCCGCCGGCGATTCGTCAGTTGGGTTCGGGACGCAGGTCACCACCACCGCCTCGGTGCCCTCACCAGCGGCCTCGGTCAGCTCCGGGCACGCACGGGCGTGGATGCCGGCCCGGTCCAGCGCCGTGCGCAGTCCGAGGGGATCCGGTCCCGCCACCACCCACCCCCGCGGGCCGGGCTCCGGTACGGCCGCAGCCCGGCCCGGCTCTGGTACGGCCGGAGCCACGAGCGGAACCCAGTCCAGGGCGAACAGCGCGTCGGCCACCGCATCGTGGCGCGCGTGCAGCCGGCCCGCCGCCAGTGGACGCAGGGCCACCGATGCGATGGCCGCCACCGGTGCGCCCGTGTGGTCGGCCAGCTCAACCGACACCGTGTCCCTGTCCCTGTCCCTGTCCGGGTCCGTGTCCGTTTCCGCCGGGGCGATCCGCATCCGCACAGTGGTGGCCCCGGTGGCGGACAGGCGGATGTCGCGGAACGCCGTGGGCACCACGGGGATCGCACTGCCCCCCGAGATCATCCGATCCCACAGGATCAGGTGCAGGCCCGCGTCGAGCAGCGCGGGATGCAGGCGGAACCCGTCAGCCCCGCTCCCGGAATCGAGGACGACCTCGGCGAAGAGCTCCGCTCCCCGCCGCCAGGCTTTCGCCAGCCGCTGGCAGGCCGGTCCGTAGCGGTACCCGTGACCGAGCAGATCCTCATACAGCCGGTCGACGTCCACCGGTGACGCATTCGGCGGCGGCCAGGTGTGGAGCTCGAACGCCGCCGCGGGCGGCCGGTCGGCCAGTGTCGCGGTGGCATGGCAGGTCCACGCCGCCTCCGCGGGCGCCTCCTCGGGCCGGGCATGCACCGTGAGCGGGCGGCGTCCCGAAGCGTCCGGTGCATTGATCCGGACCTGGATCTGGACGCGGCCGGAGTCCGCCACGACCAGGGGCTCGGCCAGGGTGAGCTCGTCCAGCACCGTGCAACCGACTTCGTCACCCGCCCGGATCGCCAGGTCCACCAGGACCGCCGCGGGCAGCAGCCGGAGCCCGGCCACGGCCTGGCTGTCCAACCAGGGGTGGGCCGCCGGGGCGATCCGCCCGGTGAACAGGTGGCCGTCACCGTCGGCGAGCCGAACGCCCGCGCTCAGCACCGGATGCCCCAGCGCGTCCTGGCCCGCCGCAGCCAGATCGGCGGGCTGGGAGGCCGCCGTGGTGTCCGGCCAGTACCGCTGGTGCTGGAAGGCGTAGGTGGGCAGCGCGGCCGGGAGGGCGTCCAGATCCGTGAAGGCCGGCCGCCAGTCGACGGCGACGCCGTGGACGTGAACCTCGGCGAGGGAGGTCAACAGACGGTCGGGACCGCCCTGCCCGCGCCGCAGCGTGCCCACGACCAGGGCGTCCCCGCCGGTGTCGTCCAGCGTCTCCTGGATCCCGAACCCTGCTACCGGGTGCGGGCTCACCTCGACGAACACGCCGATTCCGGCGGCCAGCAACGCGCGGGTGGCCCGCTCGAACAGCACCGGCTCGCGGGTGTTGGCGTACCAGTACTCGGCGTCCATGCCGGTGGCGTCCAGCAACTCTCCGGTGACCGTCGAGTAGAAGGGGATCCGCGCTCGGGCGGCCGTGACCGGGCGCAGGAGGTCCATCAGCTCCGCACGGATACCGTCCACCTGAGCACAGTGGGTGGCGACCGATGACTCCAGGGTCCGGGCCCGGACACCGTCGGCGGTCAGCTCCGCGACCAGCTCATCCAGCGCCACGGCGTCACCAGCGACGGTGACCAGGCGGGGACCGTTGACCCCGCCGATGCTGAGCCGGTCACCCCACCGCGCCAGCCGTACGGACATCTCCAAGGGCGGCAGGGCGACCGACGCCAGCGCGCCACGGCCCAGCATCCGTTCGACTAAGAGCCTGCTGCGCAGGGCGATGATGCGGGCCGCGTCATCAATGGAGATCGCCCCGGCCACGTGGGCGGCGGCGATCTCACCCTGGCTGTTGCCGACCACCGCGGCGGGTGTCACCCCGTACGCACGCCAGACCGCGGCGAGGGACACCATCATCGCCAGCAGCGCCGGCTGGATCACGTCGATGCGTTCCAGCGACGGTGACCCGTCCGCGCCGCTGATCACGTCGAGCAGCGACCAGTCGAGGTACGGTTCGAACGCCTTGGCGCACGTCGTCATCTGCTCGTGGAACGCCGGACACCCCTTCATCAGGTCACGGCCCATCCCGGCCCACTGCGCACCCTGACCGGGGAATACGAACGCCACCTCGGGAGCGCGACCCCCAAGGCCGCGCACGGTGTTCGCGACACTCTCCCCCGTAGCCAGCGCCGCCAGCCCGTCACGCAGTTCCGCGTGGTCGGCACCGACTACGACGGCGCGATGCTCGAACGTGGCACGGGTGGTGACCGACGCCAGGCCCAGGTCGGCGGGGGTCGCCCCGGGGTGTTCGTCCAGGTGAGACCGCAGCCGCTGCGCTTGAGTGCGCAGTGCCTCTTCGTTTTTGGCCGACACGAGCAGCGGTACGGCCCGAGGGTGTGTCCGGGGCTCCGGCGGCGTACCACCCGCCGTCCATTCGGCCGCAGGCGCAGCCCGCTCGGCCACGGGCGCTCGCTGCTCGGCCACGGGCGCGTCCCGGAGGATCACATGAGCGTTCGTGCCGCTGATACCGAACGC
>NZ_CAKKTK010000132.1:0-6533 GCF_920656135.1 Frankia sp. Cppng1_Ct_nod
GACGCGAACACGCAGCTCGACTGCACGCAGACGGTGGCGATCGGTGGCCGCACCTTCCAGAATGCCGAGTCCGAGCAGTTCGGTCCGATCCCATTGCGCACCGCGTTCGCCCGCAGCTGCAACACCGCGTTCATCCGCCTGGAGCAGTCGCTGCCAGACACCGCACTGGAGCAGGCCGCGAAGCTCTACGGCTTCGACGGTGGCCAGCCGCTGCCGATCGCGAGCGTCGGCGGGTCGTTCCCGACGCCCAAGGACGCGGTGGAGTCCGCGTCGGCGGCGATCGGGCAGGGCAAGGTGTTCGCGAGTCCGCTGGAGATGGCGAGCGTGGCGGCGGCTGTCGCCAACGGGACCTGGCGTCAGCCGTTCGTGACGGGCACCGCGCCGAGGAGCAATCCGCTGCCCCCGGCGGTGGTCGCGCCGCTGCAGGATTTCATGCGCGCGGTGGTCACCGAGGGGACCGCGGACGCGGTGGCGTTTCCCGGTGAGGTGCATGGCAAGACCGGTACGGCGGAGTACAAGGACGGTACCCCGCCGCCGACCCATGGTTGGTTCGTCGGCTACCGGGGCACCGTGGCGTTCGCGGTCATCGTGGAGGACGGTGGTTTCGGGGCACAGTCCGCGGCGCCGGTCGCGGCCCGTTTCCTCACCAACCTCGGCGCCGCCCCCTGACCTCCCGAGCCCACGCCCTGAAATCTCGCCTGTGCCTGCCCCGCCGCCGGGCAGGCACGTTACCCGAGTCGATGTTCCGGAACATCGATATTCTGGAAATGGATGAACGTCACCATCGTTGATGCGCAGATGTCCGACCCGGTGACGTCCTGCATGTCATGCTGCGGATCGTGAATGATCCGGTGTCTGATACGGACGGCGGATCCGCCTGGCCACCTTTTGGCGCGGTCACGGGTGAACCGTCGGCGTCCGGCCGTATGGAAACGACCACCCTCGGCCCACCCCGCGTCACTTTGTCGGAAAGATTAAAATAGGCGTAACCGAAGAACATCGATGGCACAACGACGGATCGTCGGGTGCGGGTGGTTTAAATGGCGGCTTCAGGTCTTTCTCACGAGTTTCTCACACATTGCTCTTAGTCTCGTCTTCCATGACCAACCGGCATGATTCTGGCGAGTTCGACAACGGCCAGATTTCCCAGGCTCTTCTCTCTCGGCGCAGGCTGCTCGGCCTGTCGGGTGTCGGTATCGCAGCCATCGGTCTTGGCGTCGCCGGTTGCGGAACCGGGAGTGGCGGCGGCGCCGCGGCGCAGAACGTCACGGCCTCACCCTCGGTTTCCAGCGCGGCCTTGCTGACCGCTGAGGAGATGGAGGGCCCGTACTACCTCGACTACGAACTTTTCCGGAGTGACATCACCGAGGGAAAGCCGGGCGTACCGCTCACTCTGCGACTCAACGTGGTCGACGTCATCAGTGGCGGTCTGCTCAAGGATGCGGTGGTGGAGATCTGGCAATGCGACGCCCTCGGCGTGTACTCCGGTTACACCAAAGCAGGTGCAGGAGGCGGCGTCCGGCCGACCGGTATTCCGACCGGTATTCCGACCGGTGCGTTCCCGAGCGGCGGCCTGTCGGCGCTCGGAGCACACCAGCAGCCCACCGACAAGCTCACCTATCTGCGAGGCTCCCAGATATCGGACAGCAGGGGGAGCGTGGATTTTCAGAGCATCTTTCCCGGCTGGTACGCCAGCCGTGCCATCCATATCCACACGAAGGTCCACGTCGACGGCAGGCGGACGAGCACCGGTTACGAAGGAGGCCATGTCTGTCACACCGGGCAGCTGTACTTTGCCGAGGACATGGTCGCCAAGATCAAGGTCCTTTCCCCGTATGTCACAAACACCGTTGTCCGGACGACTCTGGACCAGGACAACATCTATCGGGCCGCCGGGGGCGGCACCAGGGCCGGGCTGCTGCAGCTGGCACAGCGTGACGACCAGCACATCGATAAGGGCGTCATCGCCTCGCTCACTCTGGGCGTGGATCCTTCCAGGACCAATACCGGCGAGGACGGCAGCACCATGGCTCAGATGCGACCCCCCGGTGTCACGCCATCGGCCACCTGACCCTCCCCGGGCGGCCCGGAATATCGGTGGTTGCTGCGAAACTCGGCGTTGTGCCAGGAACATCGCTGTCAGGATCTTCATCGACGCTCGCCGGCCGGTGCGGTCGACTGATCCGTTTCCCCAGGCGCTCTTATCGGATGATCGGAAGGACGGTGGGCGCGAGGAGGTCGATGAGGATCTTCGCTTTCTGGGTGTTGAAGTATGCGGCGCAGGCCTCGTCGTTATCTTGCTTGTCCACGTCGTCCCAGCGGATCTTCCATCCTGCGGCTGCCGCGAGCTGCCGCAGGAACGCCTGCTGTGTCCGGCCGTTACCCTCCCTGAACGGGTGGAGTGCATTCAACTCGCCGTAAAGCGTCGCGAACCGCTCGAGGAACGGCCCGCGGGCGAGCCCGATCAGGTAGCCGTCAGCGGCCAGACCGGCGAACAGCTCAGCGAGCTGCTCATGTAGGAACTGGGGCAGGCAGAACGTAGATGTTCCCTTGGCCATCCTGATGTTCCTGATCGTGCCGGCCCAGTCGTAGATGTCGCCGAACAGGGCACGGTGGAAGCGTTGAAGATGCGCGGTGTCGAAGGCGCCTGGCAGTGAACGTGTGGTCAGCCGGATGCGTTGGAGACCGACGATTGTGTGTTCCACGGCTGCGAGTTCTTCGGCATCGCGTATGCCCAGCTTGTTACGCAGGCAGTTCGTGCCAGGCCAGCAGTAGGGATCGTCGTCCACCTGGTCAGCGGTGCTCCCGCTGGTAGCGGGCGAGAACCTCCGCAACGGCGTCTTCCGCGGGTCGCGCGCCGTCCGCGACCTGGCGGAGAAGGCTGATGGTCCCGGTGTCGAACATATGGCCCTCGAGGCGGGCACCGGCGATCGCGTCGGCGAAGGCGTCATCCGGGTTGAGTAACTGCCGGGCGTAGTAGTCGCGGATCAGTGTCCAGTCGATCGGGTCGCTCGATCGGGCCCGTTCTGGTAGTCCGCCGCGCGTCAGACGCCAGGGCGCCTCCGCGTGGGTGAGCCGGGAGAGTTCCTCACCGCTGAGGTCGCCGTATTGTTCAATCACCCAGGCCACGATCTGTCGTGCCCGTGTGCCCAGACGCCTGGAATCACCTGATGGCCAGGAGTGGACGCCGAAGGCGCCCGCGTGACGGTCGTAGAGCGCCTTTGTCACGGGCCCTTTCGACCATGCCTGAATCTCCGCGTCGAAAAGCGGGTCACTGTGCTTGGCGAGATGCCATGCCTGTGAGTAGTACACCAGTTTCTGGAGCCGCCAGGTATCCATGGGCCCGAGACGCTCGAGGATCAGCGCGGCAACATCGTGGACATTCTCGGTCATCCGGCTCGCACCTCCTCTCCGAGGTGATTCTCTCCGAGGTGACTCGCGCGGACAACCTACAGTAGACAATTCTACCGTCCGGATGGTTTGCCGCACGGAAAGAACCACGCTCCACGTGTTGTCATGCCACACGACGGTCGCTGACAGCAAGCGGGGTCACTGTGTGGTGGGGTGCTGCCACCCGTCCGCGGGATGTAGCCCGGGCACGCGGAACACGCAGGTGGCGGGGATCGCCCCTCCACGTACCGATCGACAGGACAGGGGCTCGACAGGACAGGAGCACCGCAGGACCGGACGGTGGGACCCGCGCCGGCATCCGGGAGGAAGTGGGGCCGGGCGGCCCGGGATGTCGGTGGTTGCTGCGAAACTCGGCACTGTGCCAGGAACATCGCCGCCGTGGATATCGCCATCAGAGGCATCGTCATCAGGAACGCCGCAGTCGGGGACGTGGTCGGGGACGTCGCCGTCCACGGTGCCGTCGGGAAGCTCTGCGCTGTCGGGAAGCTCTGTGCCGTCCGCGGTGCTGTCGGGAAGCTCGGCCACGCTCGCCGACCGGTGCAGCCGGCTCATCCGCTTCCTCTCCGATCTCGCGCTGTCGCAGAGCGAGCAGATCCTCGACGTCGATGCCTACCCGACCAGGGCGTGGTTGTGTGATCTTCCCTCCCCGCTCGAGCCGGATGTGACGGCCGGGCCGGGGGAGGTCCTGCTGCGGGTACCGGCGGTGACGGTCACCCCACCACCGGACCTGCCCGATGTGCTTGTCGGCTGGGTGTCCCTGGCCGATCGGGACGACAGTGCGCTCGACGTCCCGCCGTTGTCGCCCCGGCTCGGCATCGTCGACCTGGTGGACGTACCGGAGGTGGCGGACGCCTACGACGCCTGGTTGCCGTCCTGGCGGGAATGGGCGGTGCGGGACAGGCTGACGGCACGCCAGCGCGGCGTCTACGACCAGCTGTACACGGCCTCGCAACGGCTCTCGCAGGAGGGCGACACCCTCGAGCTCGTCCTGGGGACGGGGCTGCTGACCCACCACATGTCCGACGGGCGCGCGATCCGTCACCCGTTGCTGACGACACGTGTCGAGGTCGCCATGGACAGGCGGACCGGCGCCATGGTCGTCCGGGTGCCCGACGATGTGCTGACCAGACTTGAGGACGCCGCGCTGCTGCGCGCCGTCCCCGACTTCCACTCCGAGCGGACGAGTGCGCTGCACGAGCGGCTGCGCGAGTCCGAGGCCTGCCCGCTCGGCGAGTCCGACCAGACGCTGCTCGCCGAATGGCCTGAGCGCGCGCTGGGCGCCGCGGACGGTTACGACCCGGGCTGGCGTCCGCCTCGCGGGGTCGGCGACCGCCCGTCGGTGTGCTTCGCCCCGGTCCTGCTGCTGCGTCCCCGCGGTCGCAGCGCACTGCTCAACTACTACGACGAGATGCTGCTCGCGTTGCGGACGGACGCCCGCCCCCCGCTCGGTCTCGCCCAGCTGGTCGAGACGTTGGAACCGGCCCAGCGGCTGGAATGGCTGGACGGACAGGGCACGACCCGCGGCAACCTGCTCGGCGCCGATCCGCTGTTCCCGTTGCCGGCGAACCCGGAACAGGCCCAGATCATCGACCGGCTCCGCTCCGACAACGGTGTCGTGGTCGAGGGTCCGCCGGGTACGGGCAAGACCCACACGATCGCGAACCTGATATCGGCGTTGCTGGCCCAGGGCCAGCGTGTCCTGGTCACGAGCCAGAAGGCGCAGGCCCTGCGCGTCCTGCGGGACAAGCTGCCCGACGACATGCAGCGGCTGTGCGTCAGCCTCACCGACGTGACCCGTGGTGGTTCGCCCGAGCTTGCCGGCAGCATCGCCGCGCTCGCCGCCGAGAAGGCGGCGCACAATCCGCGGCTGCGGGCCGAACGGATCGAGCGGGCCCGCGTCATGCGGGAGCAGGCGCTCGCGAAACGGGCGACCCTGACCGAGCGGATCCGGGCGTTGCGGGAGTCGGAGACGTTCGAGCATCCCGAGGTCGCCCCGGGCTTCGCCGGCACGCTCGCGGTCATCGCCACCCGGTTACGGGAGCAGGCCGATGAGCACGGATGGCTGCCCGTACCCGTCGGTGACGCCCCTGGGCTGTCCGTGCAGCAGGCCCATGAGCTGCTGGGCCTGCTGCGGGGCCGGACGCCGGCCCGGTCGGCGCGCAGCAGTCAGCACCTCCCCGATCTTGACGGTTTTCCCTCCACGCATGACCTGCGGGAACAGATCGAGGCGGAACGTGAGGCCGCTCGGGTCGGCGCCGCCGGCCGGTCGGCGGTGTCCGCCGCGCTGGAGGCGCTGGACGCGGAAGGTGTCACGAAACTCCGCACGGCGTTCGATGCCCTGGACGACGCCACCGCGCGGCTGCGCGACATGGCCGCCGGTGGGCAGGACGAGGCGTGGTCGAGCCGCGCCGTCGCCGATGGCCTCGCCCGCCGTGACGAGTCGCTGTGGCAGGTCCTCGCCCAGGCAGGACCGCAGGCCCACCGCGTCCAACAGGCACTACAGGCGGTGGCGCTGCGCGCCATCATCCTCCCGGATGTGTCGACGGGGGAGACTCCGAGCGCCGAGGCGCTGCTCGTTGCCGCGCGTAACCTGCGTTTCCACCTGGCCGGCGGCGGCCGGCTCCGGCGCGCGTTCAGGTCGGACGCGCAGAAGGCGGCCGAGCCGATCCTTGAGCGGGCCACTGTCGACGGGGTGGCGGTGACCGGCGTCGACCAGCTCGACGTCGTGGTCGCCCAGCTGGAGGCGACGGCGCTGAGTGCGGCGCTCGCCGGCCAGTGGGCGCATGTCGGGGTTGTCGTGGACCCGAGCCTGGCGTTGCCGATCCGTCTTGCGCGACTGCGTGACCTGCACCGCGTTCTGGACCTGGTGTTCGCCGTGCTCGCGGCACGCGACGGTGTCACCGAGGTGCTGGCGGCGGGCCGGGTACGTGACGTGCCGCTGCGGACCCTCGATGACTGCGCGGCACTCGGCGGGGCGCTGGACGCGGTCCGACTGCGCCTTGCCACGCAGGCGGCCACGGCACAGCTCGACCGCCTGGCCGCGAGGTTCGCGCCACCCGGCCGCGGCGGCGGCGCCCCGCCGGAGCTGGCCGAACTCGCCGCCGCCGTGCGCGCCCGCGACC
>NZ_CAKKTK010000133.1:0-5438 GCF_920656135.1 Frankia sp. Cppng1_Ct_nod
AGTGATGGCGTTTGAGAGTGTGACGGCCGCTGACCAGTACGCGAGGTTCGCTGCGGCGGTCGGGCCTGTGAGATTCGCCGAGAGTACGGAACTGGCCGTTGCCGTCGGCCAACACCCGCCGATGGTATTAGGCCAATTTGTGGTAATGGACGGTTACAGTGTAACCAGTGTTTGCGCCCGCTCGGGAAGGTCGATTGTCGGTGGACGGGTGCGGGCTCCATCTCCCCGACTTCCTTCCGAATGAGAAACATATCCTCGGTCGCTCCAGTCGCTGAGATTCCTGGTTTGTTCTGGCGCCAACCGGCCAAAATCACAGCTGGTGTGGTCGATGCGGTGAAGGTCGCTCCCGCCGTGCACGGCGTGGTGCTGGGTTCCACGCTCGGTGGTGTTGTAGTCGTTTCGGGGACTGCGTGGGCCGATTTTGTCGCTGCGGTGAAAGCCGGAGAGTACGACAGCCTCATCTAGCATTTTGACGTCGACACCACCCCGAATTTCTCCGACGACACCGAATTTTCCGGGTCGGTTCGGTTGACAGGACGGAAAGGAGAGACCGTGCACGATCTGATCGCTAGCCCATTTTTGGATTACTACCTGATACTGCGTCCGGATAGCGACCGGGGGGTGAAAATCTCGTATAGGAAATACTGCGAGCTTCAGCAGGCTGCCGCCACGGTCGATGTCGCCCCGGAATGGCTTGTGGACGCGGTTCAACGTTCGTGGGGGTTTAACCTTACCGGACGCTCCGTGAGGGATACTGTTCTCGTGCGTGCCTCGTCATCCTACGGGTACGGTCGCGCTTCGTATGAACTGAATCTGGGCTGCAATTACGATTGCGAACACTGTTATCTCGGTCTGAAGAAGTTCGAGGGGCTGGATTGGCCCGACCGAGAACGGCTACTGTATGCCATGCGTGACGCCGGGGTGCTGTGGCTTCAGCTCACCGGCGGCGAACCGATGATCGACAAATTGTTTACGAAAGTCTACAATTTAGCGTATGAAATTGGAATGATGATCAGTATCTCCTCTAACGGATCAAGGCTGTCGAACACAAAGATTCTCGATCTTCTTACTTCACGCCGTCCATACCGGCTCACTCTCAGTGTTTATGGAGCCACTGCGGAGAGCTATGATGGGTTAACGCGACGGCGCGGATCATTTGCGGCTTTCACTCGGGGCCTGCTTGCTGCGCATGAGGCTGGTCTGCCGATCGCCTTGAGCCTGGTTGTCGCACGCCAGAATGCCCACGAGGTAGATCAAATGAAGGCTATGGCAGAGCGTTTAAAAATACCTTACGCAGTATACACAAATATGTCACCGACGATCTACGGTGGTCCGGAAAGCCTGCCGACTCAGGCAGAAGAGCATCTGCGTAAACGGAAAGTCTTCACCGGCTGCAACGCCGGACATACATTCTTTCACGTTGATCCGCATGGTATGGCCTCCATCTGCAAAGTAGGTCGCGATCCTCAAATCTCACTGATAGACGAAGGAGTCGAAGGATTAAGCCGTCTCGGCGGCATTGCCGACTCCCTGTTGCTTCGCCAAGGAGGCTGCTCCGGCTGCACCTTGAGCGGCACGTGTGGCACGTGCATGCCACTTGCCACGCTGTACCGCAAGGCGAAGGCGCCACTGTCCATGTATTGCCAGCATTGAAAGGAGGTAGCCATGACAGCTGTTCTTGTGGAAATCGCGCTCGGACCCGCCGTGGATGACGAGATCGTCTTCCTCGACGACGTGAACGCGCTTGTAGAATCATCGAAGTGCAGTTGCAACGCCGGCGACGACGTACCGTACTAGTCGACTAGAGGCCGGGCCGCTGCGGTAGCCAGAATACTGGAGCGGCCCGGCCCGTTACCCATGGGGAAATAAGTGTCGATGCCGCGTATCCACTGGAATGATCTTTCTGAGGCTATCCGCAGCGTCATCCAAGAATATACTGGTCCTGTTCTGGACGCAGATACCGCTTCGGGTGGGGTCAACTCCGGGATTGCCGTAACATTGTGTACGCCAACGCAAAAAATTTTCGTCAAGGGTATGCCCTCCGACCATCGACAAATCTACACACAGCAACGAGAGGCGGCGATTAATCCTTATATCCTTCATATCGGGCCAAAGGTGCTCTGGCGGGCTGAGGCTGGAGGTTGGAATTTCTTAGGGTTCGAACACATTGAAGGGAGACACGCCGATTATTCACCAGAATCTCCCGATCTTTCCAAAATTGCCGAAGTTGTGCGGCTGCTCGGACAGATTCCATGCCCTGAACTTCCCCTGAAAAACGTTGAACAACGCTGGGATAGCTACGCGGACAAGCCGACGTTCAAGTTTTTTGCGGGCGACTGTCTGCTACACACGGACTTCGCACCCCACAACATGTTGATCGATAGTGACGGCAGGGCACACCTTATTGACTGGGCTTGGCCTACCCGAGGGCCAGCATGGGTCGATGTGGCTATTCTCATCGTTCGGCTGATTGACGCCGGTCACACCCCTGGGGAGGCTGACGCCTGGTCACGACAATTCTCGTCCTGGCAGAGCGCTTCCGTGGAGGCAGTCAACGCGTTCACAGTAGCGAACTACCGAATGTGGCAAGAGATCGCGCAGAACGATCTCCAGCCATGGAAGATACAGATGGCGATGGCGGCAAAACGGTGGTGGAACCACCGTTTCTCATGACCTGCATACCGCGGCCGAGAAGGGATTCAGATTCCTTCTGTAGGGTGGACTGCTCAGGCTTGGGCGGTGGTGATCGTGCCGGCACGGAGTCGTATCGGCGGGTTGAGGAGCTTCGCTGCTGCCTGCTTGATCAAATCGGGGATGTGGGTAGCGTCGGTAAGGCGGCTGGTGGTGATGACCTCCCGGTGTGTGACCGGGAGGTGGAGTGTCTGCATGCTGCACTACTGGCGGTGATGGCGTTACGGTCGGATGATCCCGCAAGTGTTCCGGGGAATTGGACGATGAGGGAAGCTGCCGCGTATCTCGGTGGGCAGGCGGAGATGGTGAGGCGGGTTGTGGTGACTGTTGCGTCTGCGTGGGGGTGTTGCTCGGCTCTGTAGATCGCGGCTGCGTGTTGCCAGGTCCGTAACTTTCAGATCGCGGTGGTCAGGCGGCGCCGTCCCGCTCGACGCAAGACCCTTGCCGTCTGCCGTGTCTGCCGTGAAGGCATCCAGTTTCGAGACCATTGCGCCACCGCGGTCTACGTGGTTCAAAACGTCGCCTGACTGTCGATGGCGGGTGGCTCAGCCGGGCTTCGGCCTCGTTCCGATTACGCCTGCCGCCTCCCACGCGGCGAGTTGGGCGTCGGAGTGCCCGAGGAGGCCGCCGAGGATCTCGTGGTTGTGCTCGCCCAGCAGCGGAGGGGTCCTTCGGTGTACGGGCGGGTGGGGTCCGCCGGAGAACAGGATGGGGTAGCCGGAGTGGGTCGCCGAGCCGACGACCTTGTGGCCGGCGAGCTCCTCGAAGAAGCCACGGGCCTGCAGTTGAGGGTTGGAGTCCAGCAGGGCGCCGTTGCCGACGACCGCGGCTGGCACGCCGTGGCCGACGAGGAGGTCTTCGACCTCGGCGGCCCGGCGCCCGGACGTCCAGGCGTTGATGGTCCCGTCGATGGCGTCGTGCCGGGCCCGGCGCTGGTCGCGGCTGTTCAGACAGTCCCATCCAGACGGCTCACCGAGGGCTTTGCGGAGCCCGTGCCACTGCGGTTCGGTCTCGACCGAGACCGCGACCCAGGTGTCACCGCCGGAGTCCGCGCAGAGGTACAGCCCTTGCGGTGCCGCCGTGGGGCTCCGGTTCCCGTCCCGCTCCAGGAGCGCCCCGTAGGCGCTGAACTCGGCGTACTGCTCGGCGCAGATGTTCAACGCTCCGCCGAGCATCGGTGCTTCGATGAGAGAGCCCTCTGCGGTACGCCGGCGGTGTTCGAGGGCCAGGAAGATCGCGATCGTCGCGTGTGAGCCCGCGAGTGGGTCGCCGACGGAATTGGCGAACTGTGGCGGCGCGTCGGGGTAACCCGTCATCCAGGCGATGCCGGAGACCGCCTCGATGGTCTGCGCATAGCCGGATCGGTCCCGCCACGGGCCGTCGGAACCGAACGCCGGCAGCCGCGCGTAGATGAGGTCGGGCCGCGCGGCCTTCAAGACGTCGTAGGTGAGGCCCCACGAGGTCATGACGCGGGGCGTGAAGTTCTCCACGAGGATGTCCGAGTGGGAGACGAGCTCGAGGAGCAGCTCCCTGCCCTCCGCACTACCGAGGTCGAGGGTGATGCCCCGCTTGCCCGCGTTGCCACCGTGGTAGCTCGGGCCTGTCTCCCACCAGAGGTCCTCGCGGAACGACCTGGCGCCGCGCATCCTCATGCCGTCCGGTCGGGACACGGACTCGACCTTGATGACGTCGGCGCCGAGCAGGGCGAGTACGTAGCCGACGATGGGTCCTGCCCAGAACGCGGCGAGGTCGCAGACCCGCAGGGTCTCGAAGGGGAGCGCCGCCCGGCCGGTCCCCCTGGCCGGTTCTCGCGGGCTACAGGTGGCCCTGGCCTTCGCGGTGTGTTCGCCGAGGGTGGGCGCCGGCGCGAAGTCACGCAGCTGGGGGCCGCCCCGCGGGAAGCGGTAGGGATGATCGGGTTGGCCGAAGCCGCCGCGGGGGTTTGTCGTCATCAGCCCGTTGGCCGCTACGTGGTCGAACCGCGGTGTGAGTGCACCGTTGCCGACAGGGGCGACCGGCACGCGCAGCGCCTCGGCAATCTCGATGACCTCGTCGGTGGTGTGCCTCGTCATCCAGTCGGCGATCACGGGCGCCAGCTCGTCCCGCCGGCTGATCCGCTGTTCGAGGCGGATGAGGCTCTCGTCGTCCAGCCAGTCCGCCCGCTCGACCATCACGCAGAAGTCGAGCCACTGCTGACCGGTCACGACCATGAACGCCACCCAGCCGTCCTTGGCGCGCTCGATGCCAGGGAAGTTGAGCAGGCGGCGGGTATACGGCGGGACGCCGGCGATGCTGAGGTAGTTGACCTCGTACATGGTGTGCGTCAGCACGATCGACTCGAGCATCGACAGGTCGAGGAGCTCACCCTGGGCGGTGCCGAGGCGTCGGAGGTAGGACGCGAGGAGGCCGACCGCACCGATCATGCCCGACAGCCACTCACCGGTCCGCCCGCCGACGCAGACGGGTGGCCGGCTCGGGGTGCCTCGTGCGAACACACCGCCCGAGATGGCCTGGAGCGTGAATTCGGTGGCCGGCCGGCCGACCCACGGGCCCGCCAGGCCGAAAGGCGTGATCGACAACACCAGGGCGGCCGGGTTGAGCTCCCGCAACCTGGCCGGGCTCATGCTGGCGGCGAGTTCGGACCCGGGTGACCAGACGATCGCGTCCGCCCAGCGGACGAGGTCCGGTGCCTCCACGAGGGTGGGCACGGTGGACTGCTTGGACGCGGCGAGGACCTTGAACAGAGC
>NZ_CAKKTK010000134.1:0-5276 GCF_920656135.1 Frankia sp. Cppng1_Ct_nod
CGTGCGCAGGTCGCGCACACTCCACACCAGGTTGTGCCGCAGGCGCAGCGGATCGAATCCGGGGGACAGCAGGTCGTTCATGCCCGCGATCAGACTCGCGATCTGCGGGTGCAGCGTGAGCGCGACGGGGATCTGCGCGCCGCGCACGTCACCGGTGGTCGCGCCGGTGGTCGCGAGGTTCGCGAACCGCACCCCACCGGCCGGGGCCAGGCACGCCGCGAGGGTGGCGGCCCAGCCGCGCCCGGCCAGAGCACGCTGCGTGTGTTCCCGGCGGTAACGACCCATGCTCACGCCGTCCCCGAGCCCGGCCGTGATGCTGTCGCCGAGCGCCACGAAGCAGGTCATGGACGGTCTCAGGCGGCGCGGCCGGCGTTGGGGTGCTGGGTCCCGTCGCGGTGCTGCGTGGCTTCGCGGTGGCGTGTATCACGACCGGTGGCCGGGGGCAGCCCCTGCGCGCCGAGGAACCCGTCGACGGTGACGTCCCACGGGAACTGCTCCGCGCGGGCCCGGGCGGCCCGGCGCCGGACGTCCGGGTCAAGGGCGAGCAACGCCTGCACGCCGTCGGCGAAGGTCCAACCGCTGCCCGCGGCGGCGATTCCACTGCCCGGTACGACGAGTTCGGCCAGGGCGCTGCCGTGGTGCACGACCACCGGGGTGCCGCTGGCCATCGATTCCAGGGCGGCGAGCCCGAACGTCTCGACCGGCCCGGGTGCGAGGACGGCGTCCGCGGTGGCCAGCAGGCGGGCGAGACGGTTGCGGTCGGCCACGAAACCAAGAAAGACAATGGGCAGGCCGCTGGCGTGCCGGGCGAGGCGGTCGCGGGCGGGGCCGTCCCCCGCGACGACCAGGCGGGCGGCGACCCCGCGGCGGACCAGCTCCGCCAGGGCGTCCACGGCGGTGTCTCCCCGCTTTTCCGGTGACAGCCGGCTGGCGTGTACCAGCAGTACCTCGCTGTCGCGGGCGAACGCCCGACGCAGCACGATGTCGTACCGGTCGGGGTGGAAGCGGTCGAGGTCGACACCGAGAGGAACCCGGCACAGGTTGGTGGCTCCGATGCGGTCGAACTCCGCCGCCGCCCATGTGGTGGTGGCGACCACCGTGTCGAAGGAGCGCGCGAGAGTGGTGTTGGACCGGTCGGCGGCGGCCCGGATCGGCAGCGCCCCACGTAGCGAGCGCGGCGTCCACAGGTTCAACAGCCGGTCGAGGCGTTCATGGCTGACCACCAGGGAAGGGATGGCGACCCGGCCGGCCCAGCGGCCCAACGGCCGCAGCGACGTCCGGTCGTGGACCTCGATGCGGTCGGGTGCCTCGGCTTCCAGCAGTCGGATGACCCGCCACGGGTCGGCCAGGATCCGGTAGTCCGTGCCGGGAAGCGACGGTGCCCGCATGGTGATCACGGTCGCGTCCCGGGTGTGCCGGACGCTGTCGCGGTCCGCGGGCACGATCTGGACGACATCGTGGCCTGCGGCGGTGTATCCCGCGGCGAGGTGCCGCAGCGTCGTGCGGATGCCACCGGACCGTGGCGCGACGAAGTTGGCCGCCTGGATGATCTTCATCGGGTGCTCCCCTTGTCAATCGTGGGGGTCGAGGTCGACAGCGGCCCGGCGGAGCCGCGCCCGGCGGAGCTGCGCCCGGCGAGCGAGGACGACCCGGGGGCGCAGCACGCCACCCTGCGGTTGCCCCACTCCGAAACCGCGGACGTCGTGGTAATGACCGATGAGCTCGTCGCCGATCGCGCTCCACCCACAGCCGTCGACCGACCGTCGGGCGGCGGCGCCCATGGCGGTCCGCAGCCCGGTGTCGGCGACGAGCGTGGCGACCTGCCCGGCCAGCGCGGAGGGGGAATCCGGGGTGAAATGCAACCCGGTGCGCCCGTCCTCGACGATGTCGAGCAGACCACCGGCGGCCGGTGCGACCACCGGCACGCCGCTGGCCTTCGCCTCCTGCGCAGCCTGGCAGAACGTCTCGTGGGAACCGGTGTGGACGAACACGTCCAGGCTCGCCATGATCGACGACAGCTCGGGCCCGGAGCGGAACCCGAGGAACGCCGCCCGGTGCAACTGCCGTTCGAGGGTGGGCCGCATCGGCCCGTCACCGACGATGACCAGGCGTACTCCGGGGAAATCCGCCACCGCGTCGAGCAGATGCACCCGCTTCTCCCGGGCGAGCCGGCCCACGTAGCCGACCAGCACCTCACCGTCCGGGGCCAGTCCGCGGCGCAGTCCCGGGTCACGGTGGCGTGGGTTGAACCGATCGAGGTCGACGCCGCGTGCCCAGCGGGCAACCCGGTGGACGCCCTGGCGCAGCAGCATGTCGACCGCGGGCCAGGACGGTGCGAGGGTCCGCCCGGCCACCCGGTGAACGGTCGCCACCCAGCGCCAGATGGTGCGTTCTGCCTGGCCGAGCCCGTAGCGGGCGGCGAAGCCGGCGAAATCGGTCTGGTAGACCGCCACACTGGCCAGCCCGAGCCGCCGGGCGGCGAACGCGGACTGCGCGCCGAGCCCGGCCGGGGCGGCGAGATGCACGACGTCGGGGCGGAAGTCCGCGAGGACACCGACCAGGCGTGGCCATGGAGCGGCCACCCGGAATGTCGGATATCCTGGCAATGGAACGGACGGTGCCCGCAACACCGGGGCACCCGCGTAGACGTCGGGATAGGCCGCCGGTGCGTGGGGGCCAGCCGCGGGGGCGATGACGAGCGCTTCGTGACCACGGTGCCGCAGATGCTCCAGCACCCGGCAGACCGAGTTCGTCACACCGTCGACATGCGGCAGGAACGACTCGGTGATCACTGCTATGCGCACGACATCACGGTCGCAAGTCTCGGGGATGGTCCACAGACGCCTGCTTGTCCACCACATGAACGTTGTGACACAGTTTGGTGGTCTGGCGTTGCGTGGCGTGAGTAGCGGCGTGAGTAGCGGCGCCTTCCTGGAGGCATGAGACCATGCACGGGAACGACCGGCTGATCGCGGATCTCGTCGCGGTGCTCGGCGAGGCCCACGTCCTGTCCGATCCCGGCCTCACCGTGGGCTACGAGACCGACTGGACGGGCGCATTCACCGGCCGGGCCGCGGCCGTGGTCCGGCCCGCGTCGACCGGTGAGGTCGCCGCCGTCCTGCGGGTCTGCGCCGCCCACGAGGTACCGGTGGTACCCCAGGGCGGCAACACCGGTCTGGTCGGTGGCTCGGTGCCGGCCGGCGTCGCAGTCGGCGCGGTCCTGCTGAGTCTGCGACGGCTCACCTCGATCGACCCTGTGGACGCGGCCGCGGGTCTGGTGAGCGCGGGGGCGGGGGCGACCCTCGCAGACGTCCAGGCGCACGCCCGAGCGGCCGGCCACGGTATCGGGGTGGACTTTGCCGCGCGGGACTCGGCCACCCTCGGCGGCATCGCCGCGACGAACGCCGGCGGTGAGCGTGTGCTGCGCCATGGCATGACCCGTGGCCAGGTGGCCGGACTGGAGGCGGTGCTGGCCGACGGAGCGGTCGTGCGACGACTGTCCGGCCTACCCAAGGACAACGTCGGCTACGACCTGCCGTCGCTGCTCGTCGGCAGCGAGGGAACCCTGGGGATCATCACCAGGGTGCAGCTGCGGCTGGTCGCGCCACCTGCCGCACGGACCACCGCACTGGTCGCGATGGCGGACGTCGCCGCCGCGGTCGAGTTCGTCGCCGTGCTGCGTGCCACGGTCGGGTCCCTGGACGCCGTCGAGCTGGTCTTCGGCGACGGCATCGACCTGGTGTGCGCCCACCAGGGCCTGCCTGCGCCGTTTCCCCGCTGGGCCGGTCGGATGTCCGCGGCCCGTACCCCCCACCTCCTGCTGGAGTGTGCGGGGCGCGACGACCCCACCGACGAGCTCGCCGCCGCGGTCGAGAAGGCTGCCGGGGTGTCGGACGTGGCGGTCGCCACGACCGCCGTGGACCGCGACCGGCTGTGGACCTACCGGGAGGGGCACACCGCGGCGGTGAACGCCGCCGGTGTCCCGGTCAAACTGGACGTGGCCGTCCCGCTCGCGCGCATCGCCGCCTTCGTCGACGACCTGCGCGAGCTTGTGCGGGTTGCGGCGCCGGCCGCCCGGCTGCACCTGTGGGGGCACCTCGCCGAGGCCAACCTGCACGTAAATGTCACCGGGCTGGACCGTGACGACACCCTGGGCCGGGCTGGTCTCGCCGAAATGATCCTTACCCGGGCCGCTGCCGACGGTGGCAGCATCGGCGCCGAACATGGCGTCGGACGGGCCAAGATGGCCTGGATGGGGCTTTCCCGGTCACCGGCGGAACTCGCCGCGCTGGCCGCGGTGAAACACGCCCTCGACCCGGTCGGTCTCCTGAACCCCGGTGTCCTTATCCAGCCCTACGGGATCGGCGCAAGATGTCGGTGAACCCCCGTCGACTGTCGGTGAAACCCCGCCTGCTGTAGGTGGAAACCGTTGCTATGACAGCGGTTTCCACCTACAGCCTCCGCTGTTCAGGGGGTGTGGACGAGGAGGCTGACGGGGAAGTCGCGCAGCAGCCGCAGGACGTAGGCGACGCCGCCGTCGTGGCGGCGTCCGGTGAACAGATCGGTCCAGCGGCCGTCGGGCAGCGGAATGGTCGTGTCCCGCCAGCCGCCGCCGCGGCGCAGCCCCAGCACCAGGCGGGGTACGACCGCGACCACCGAGCCCGACCGGACGACCGCGACGACGTGTTCGGCCGCCGAACCCGACGCCCACAGCGGCCGGTAGCTCGCGTCCGCGCCGAACCACTGCGGATGCTCCCGCCGCAGTCGTAACGTGCGTGCTACAACCAGTAGTTTCGCTGCGCCGGTGTCGTCGAGCGCGGGGGGTTTGCGCGCTCCCGGATCAGGGCCGAGTTCGGTCAGGAGCTTCGCCCGCTCACCGAAGTTCACCGGCCGCCGGTTGTCCGGGTCGACCAGGGACGCGTCCCACAGCTCCTGGCCCTGATAGACGTCGGGGATGCCGGGGGAGACGAGCTGGAGCAGTTTCTGCGCGAGGGAGTTCTGCCGTCCCAGTTCCACCAGGGTCGCGACGTAGGTCTCCAGGGTCGAGACGTAGTCGCGGTCGTCGAACACCGCGTCGATGTAGTTCACCAACGCCGACTCGTAGCCGGGGTCGGGATCCGTCCAGGAGGTGTGGACCTTGACCTCCCGGACCGCCTTGATCATGTATTCCCGGGCCCGGTCGGCGGACAGCGGCCACGCACCGACGAGTGTCTGCGCCAGCAGGTAGATGGCATCCCTGTCCGGCCGGCCGTGCTCGCTGTCGGTGTGCCGCTCGC
>NZ_CAKKTK010000135.1:0-5256 GCF_920656135.1 Frankia sp. Cppng1_Ct_nod
TTCGACCAAAATCAAGATTTATCTAACGTCGTTAGCCTCGGGCTCTGAGGGCCAGCGCTGCATTCGTGCCGGCAAAGCAGGCCAAGGCGTTGGGCCTGAACCGGTGGCCGTCGCGACACTGGAAGATCAACGTGGCGTGGACGCAGGTCGTGGGCCTCGCCGTGAACCTGCTCGCCTGCTTTCGCCACCTGGCGCTACCAGCGGGTGAGCTACGTGACGCGGCCCCGAAACTCCTGCGCTACCGGCTGCTATACCTCCCCGCCCGCTTCACCCGCGGCCAACGTAAACGGCGGCTCCACCTACGCGCCGACCGGCCCTGGCTCGATGACCTCCTGCACGCCTGGCAAGCGATCAAAGTCATCCCCGTGCCGACCTGACCAGGCCATCAACGACCCGCCGACCAGGAAAGGACCCCCCGGGAACGTGGAACCCGGCGCCCCCGACGCGACAGTCGGACTCCGACCACACCCACGAACAGGAAACCATGATCAAAACGACGGGGCTGGGATCAAGGGGATGAGCCCGTCATCCCGGTGAAAAATCCAGGCCGGCGGAAATCCACGCCATCCGTCTGGCCTGGGACACCGAGGCGGCGTAACCGCGAAACTCAAGAGGCGAGCCCGACAACGTATAGTGCACCCACGTCCCGGCCGAGTATGTCAACGGCGAAGCCGCTGACCCCGACCCGACCGGATCAGTTTCGTCCGGACGCCGCGCATCGCCCGCCGCGCCGACCGATATCGGGTTCCGGAAGCGCTCTACACCGATGAGAATGTGACGTACCCGATCCGTTTCGCATACCACACAAATGTCGTGCCACAGTCGGCGTAGCTGATGCCGTTGGGGCTCCGCCACGGGCCGTTCTTCCAATAGCTGCTCTGAAATGGATTGATCGATACGCACAAAGTCCGTACGTAGTACTGGCCCGTTCCGCCCTGACACTGAGCCCACGCGATATCGGGCCCCAAAGTTCCGGTGGAGCAACCCGTCGGAGTGGCCTCGGCCGTAGCGGGCGCTAGAAAACCGACCGCTGCGGCGATGGTGAGTACGACACACAGCCGCAACGTCCTCGTTCGTGCCTGCTTCAACATTCTTCCTCCATGACTCGACTTTCGCACTTTCTTTGATCAGTAGCTGAGCGTGCGTGGCCTGGTCGGCCGCCTACCTGTCGACACCGCGGGGCGCAGGTCCCAGGCGCAGATCGCATCGACCCCCTTAATCAGACACAGCCGGCAAGCATGCCTCGATCGCAGCCGAATTTCGGGGCACAGCGCTTATCGAGTCGACACCGCGGCGGTTCCGGCTCGGCTGTACACGGTAGGACGGTAGGGCAGTGCGTCCGACTTGTGACCCTGTAAGGTCAGAGGGTTGACGGAGTGTGTCTGCCGGGCTATGTGTACTACATTGGGAGATCTTGGCGTACCGGGTCTCCGTGGTACTGGCAGTGATCGATCATTGCCCATGTTGGTGGATGTCTGCGGTTATGCGACCCGGCCCACGTCGGATACGTCCGAAGTAGTCTTACCGAGCGTGCTGGGGATGCTACGGTCGCGCGCTGCTACGGATAGCTACTGGGCTGTACGATTCGCCCGGAGGGCAGTGTGAGCTACCTGGTTGTGCAGAAATCCTCAGAGCCGATAGATACCGGCGAAGCGGGTGAACACCACAAGATTGTCGCGGGGCAGACGCTCACGTTCGGTCGTGGCGCTCCCGGAATCGATGTGGACCTTGTGCTGTCGAACCCGGGGATCTCGCGGCTTGCCGGAGAGATCGCGGCTGTCTCCGACCATTGGACGCTGACCAATTTCAGCAGCACGAGATCCTATGTGGTCGACAACATTGAAGGCGGCGGCGAGCATGTCCGGGTCGCGCCCCGCAGGCTCGCGGCGCCCATCCCGTTCGAGTTGGCGCGGATCGTCCTCCCGACACCCACCGGCGGCTGCGGTATCACCGTCTTTGCGCCCGGACATGCGTTCGTGGCTTCCGGGGTCGGCCGGGTCTCCGGCTCCAACAGCGAACCGACCGTGGACGCGTTCAGCCTGGACGAAAGCGCCCGGTATTTCCAGGTGCTTGTCGCCCTGTGCGAACCACGGCTGCGGGACGCGACCAGCGCGGTCGTACCCACCACCACCCAGGTCGTCGAACGGCTCGGGTTTGACCGTCGACAGCCGACTCTGACCTCGGCAGGGGTCACTTACCACATCGACTATCTGGCCCGCTACAAGCTTCGTACCCGTCCGCTCGAGCAGTCGGGTGCCGGTCGTGGCACCGCCAAGCGGGACACGCTTGTTGCCGTGGCCCTGCGGTTCGGTCTGGTAGGCCCGGAGCATCTCGCATTACTGCCGCCACGTCGGTGAAACCGAACGGACGGCCCGCGAATGGTGGGGTGATGGTGATGATTATCGTATTACACTGATGGTAATGGACGGTTTTGTGCTGGTAGGGGTCGTGGTCGCCGGTTACCGGCGGCCACCCGGGCATGCTCGTTGACCGGGTGCGGGTCGCGGCGGCGCTGCCCGGCTACGAACTGGGTGCCGAGCCCGCCTGAGACCCGCTTCGAGCGCGGTCGAGGCCGGGTGGAGACGTCATAGCCGGTCAGCATCAGGTGGTTGACGATGCGCCCAGTCGCGTGGGCAGGCGAGGGCGTGGCGGTGTGCGCGACTTGACGATCAGTACCGCGACTCCGGACCTGCGAACACGCACTCATCGACTCGCTCGCTCGGGTCCTGCTGCCTGTCACGGGCATCATGACCGGAGGTGCAGATGTTGGAGGCAGAGTGGGTCGAGTGAGGAGGTGTGCCTTGAGGTACTTGGGTACTCTGGTCGAGTGAGAGGTGGTGGTCATCGTGGTGGGAACGACGACGGGGGTTTCCCGGCAGTCTCCGTTGAAGGTGGATCCGGAGACCGACAAGTTGATCAGTCAGGGTGCGCATTTCCTCGGTGTGACGAAGAAGGATCTGGTCGCTGAGGCGGTCCGGGCGTATCTGGAGCAGCGGCGGGAAGAGCTCCGCGCTGGGATGATCGCGGCGATGAAGGTTCTCGACGGCTCGCTGAAGGCGGACGTGATGCTGCTGACCGGTTTGACCGCGGAGGAGATCGACGCGGTCGGCGGGATCGACGCGTGAGCCGAGGGGAAGACCCCTGATGCGCCGCGCCCGTCCTACTCTGCGTTGCCTGCAAGAGGACCTGGATCTGCCGGTTCCGCCGGTCACGCGCCTGCTGGAGGATGTCGAACATCCGCTGCTGGCGAAGGCCTCCGATCAGTTCGCCGAGGCGAACGCCAAACATGAGCGGATCCGCGCCATCGACGATACAAGCCTGGTCCAATCTCATGAACCCCACCGACGCGGCCGCGCTGCTGGCTGACGAACGCTGATAGCTCACATCCTGGGACTGACGAGCGGGTGCGTGTGCCTGCGGCGATGCCATTACCACACCGTGAGCGGGATAGCCGAGATACTCCCTCCCTCCGGGCCGTGGTGCCGACAACGGGCCTGGTCGTGTCTGTCGGTCTTCGGTGGGGGTGCCCGCGAATGGTGGGGTGATGGTGATGATGATCGTATTACACTGGCGGTAATGGGCGATTTTGCGCTGGTAGGGGTCGGGGTCGCAGGTAACCGGCGACCATCCGCGCATGCTCGTTGACCGGGCGCGGGTCGCGGCGGCGCTGCCCGGTTATGAACTGGGTGCCGAGCGGGGTTCCGGTGCGTTCGGGTTGGTGCTGGCGGGCCGGCACCGCCACCTGAACCGCGATGTCGCGATCAAAGTGTTGTCCGCGGCGGGCGAAGATGCGTTGGTCCGGTTCCGGACAGAGGCGCGGGTACTCGCCAAAATGGACCATCCCCATATTGTCCGGGTCCATGAGTATGCCGAGGCCGAAGGCCTTTTTCTGATCGTCATGGAGTTGCTGAACGGGGGGACCCTGACCAGCCGGCAGCCGGGGATGAGCGCGGAGGGGGCCTGCGCGGTCGGCTTGGCCGTCGCCGAGGCGCTGGCCTACATGCATGCCCAGGGGGTGCTGCACCGCGATATCAAGCCGGACAACATCCTGTTCGACGCCGCCGGCCTGCTCAAGGTCAGCGACTTCGGCGTCGCGAAGGTCTTCGCCGGGGCGGCGTCCACGGCGAGCGCGATTATCGGGACACCGAAGTACATGGCCCCCGAACAGCTCACCGGCGGCCGGCTG
The DNA here is from genome assembly GCF_920656135.1 of Frankia sp. Cppng1_Ct_nod. Classification (NCBI taxonomy): domain Bacteria; kingdom Bacillati; phylum Actinomycetota; class Actinomycetes; order Frankiales; family Frankiaceae; genus Frankia; species Frankia sp. Cppng1_Ct_nod. The sequence goes on from NZ_CAKKTK010000135.1 coordinate 4,187, forward strand.
GGGCCGGCCAGCGACCTGTACGCCCTCGGGGTGGTTCTGTACGAGCTGCTGGCCGGGAGCCCGCTGTTCGATCAGGATTTGCCACCCTACGTCTTGTATCACCATCGTATTCATGCCACGCCCCCGTCGTTGTCGGGCGTGCCGGCCCCGGTGGCCGAGGTGGTCATGCGTGCTTTGGAAAAGGATCCGGCGGCGCGGTATGCCTCGGCGCGGGCGTTCGCGGTCGCGCTCGCCGGGGCGGCGACCGGCAGTTACGGGCCGGGGTGGACGTCACGGTCGGGGATCCTGCTCCGGCTCACCGATGGGGTGCCCGGCGCGGGCGAACGATCCTCTGACCCGGTGGCGGAGGAGCCGCTGGTGGCATCTCCAGCCCCACCGGATTCCAAACCTGTGCCGCGGCGGTGGCGACATGTCAGCGCGATCGCCGGAGGACTGGCGGTGGTCATTGCCCTGAGTGCTGGCATTCTGGTGATTCTCGGGGTGGTCGATCCGTGGCCGAAACCTCCAAACCTCTTGGCGGACGGCGATTTCGAGTCCAACCCCTGGGCGCACTACTCGGTTCTGGAGCCGGCGGACACCAACCGGTCACAACACTGTACCGGAGGCGGCTATCGCAGCACCTGTTTCGTCGAATTCAACGGCGGCCGCTCCAACCAGGTCTCGCTGTACCGGGACATCGGGATGCCTGTGACCAGCCGGACGAACGTCGTCGCCGAGGCGCTGGTCCGCTGCCCGGTCAAGCAGGGGAGCTGTCGGGCGGTCCTTGCGGTTTGGGGAGACCCGGGCACCGCTGGGGAGGAATCGCAGTCCGTGCTTTGTGACCTGCCGTCGGACGGCCGCTGGTACCACCTGCGGCTCGACGGCTCGGACATCGTGGTCGGCAACGGCGACGCGACTTTCTCCCGGTCTCACCGAACTGTTCGCTGGGAGCTGTACAACCGCACCCCCGGTTTCAACCTCGACGTCGACAACGCTTTGCTCGCCGACGGAAACAAGGGTGGGCTCCCACCTGTCCAGGAGACCGACCAGGTGTGTTCGACGATCGAGGACAGCTAGTGTCTCGTGATTTC
>NZ_CAKKTK010000136.1:0-5206 GCF_920656135.1 Frankia sp. Cppng1_Ct_nod
ATTCGATCAGTGGCTCGCCCGGAACTTCCCGGACGTGCAATTTGAGCGTTTTGCGGATGACGCGGTCGTGCATTGCGACTCCGAACGCCGAGCCCGTGTGGTTCTTCAGGCGATCGGAAACAGGATGGAGGAGGTCGGACTGCAACTGCACCCGACCAAGACCAGGATCGTGTACTGCAGAAGAGGCAATCGCCGCGTCGAAGGCGTGGCAACGTCGTTCACCTTCCTCGGCTTCACGTTCCAGAAACGCCCGGCACGAGACCGCCACGGGAAGATCTTTACGTCCTTCCTTCCGGCGGTCAGCAAGATTGCCCTGAAGAAGATGGGCGCGGAAGTCCGCTCCTGGCGGATTCACATGCACATCGGCTACACCCTCGGGGAGTTCGCGCGATGGCTCAACCCGATCATCCGCGGCTGGATGCAGTACTACGGGGTGTTCTACCGCACCGTGTTGTATCCCCTCTTCCGGCGCGGGACTGTAAAACCAACGGTGTAACTCCTATGTGACACTCTGTGCATACGCGCAGGTAGAGGAGGCACCAGATGGCCAGAACGACGGCGGATCCGGCGATCGAGGCGATCACGGACCAACCGGCCGGCACCGAGGCCGGCCCCCGGGCCGGCACCGCCGGCGCGGCGGCGCCGGTACTCGACGAGGAACTCGCGCGGCGCCTGGTCGCCCAGGCGAAGGCCGAGGGGCTGTCACTGACCGGGCCGGGCGGGATGCTCGGGAAGCTGACGAGGATGGTCCTGGAGACCGCGCTCGAGGCCGAGATGACCACGCACCTGGGCTACGAGGCGCACAACCCGGCCGGGCGCAACGACCAGAACTCCCGCAACGGCACCCGGACGAAGACCGTGGTCACCGAGATCGGGCCGGTGCAGGTCGACGTGCCCCGTGACCGGGACGGCAGCTTCACCCCGGCGATCGTCGCGAAGCGCCAGCGCCGCCTGGACGGGGTCGAGGACCTCGTGGTCTCGCTGGTCGCCAAGGGGCTCACGACCGGCGAGGTCCAAGCGCACCTCGCCGAGATCTACGGCACCGAGGTCTCCCGCCAGACCATCTCCACGATCACCGACAAGATCCTCGAAGGGATGGAGGCCTGGCGTGCCCGCCCCCTCGACGCGGTCTACGCGGTCGTGTTAATCGACGCGATCGTCGTGAAGATCCGCGACGGGCAGGTCGCGAACCGGCCGATCTACGCCGCGATCGGGGTCACCGCCGACGGCGAACGCGACATCCTCGGGCTGTGGGCCGGCACCGGCGGCGAGGGCGCCAAGCACTGGCAGCAGGTGCTCACGGACCTGAAGAACCGCGGCGTCGCCGACGTGCTCATCCTCGTCTGCGACGGCCTGACCGGCCTGCCCGACGCCGTCGCCCAGGTCTGGCCCCAGACGATCGTGCAGACCTGCATCGTGCACCTTTTGCGAAATTCGTTCCGGTATGCCAGCAAAAAGGACTGGCCCACGCTCGCGAAAGACCTCAAACCGGTCTACACCGCGCCGACCGAGGCGGCCGCGCTCGACCAGTTCGCCGAGTTCTCCGGCGTCTGGGAGAAGAAATACCCGGCGATCATCCGCTTGTGGGAGAACGCCTGGGCCGAGTTCGTCCCCTTCCTGCGCTTCGACACCGAGATCAGAACCGTCATCTGCTCGACCAACGCCATCGAGAGCCTGAACTCACGGTTCCGCCGCTCGGTGAAGGCCCGCGGCCACTTCCCGAACGAGCAAGCCGCCCTCAAGCACCTCTACCTCACGATCATCAGCCTCGACCCGACCGGACAGGGACGACAGAAGTGGATAATCCGCTGGAAGGCGCCACTCAACGCCTTCGACCTGACCTTCGACGGACGCCTGTCCGCCGGCCGCAAATAGCACCACCCGACCGTCACCCCTGGTAACCAGGCGGTGTGGTCCCGAAGTAGCACCAACATCACCCGCTACGCTGAGTAGGCCATGGGCGCGGTGCCGGGATTGCTTCCAGTCCGTTTCCCATGGCCTCTCGCCGCACCCGCCGTGCGTCTCTCAACGCAACGGGCGCTCCCCGGCGTCTGCCGTTACACGGGTTGTGGTGCCCAGGGGTTGGGGATGCGGCTGCCGCGGTAGCGGTACCGGGTGACCGGCCTCGCCGTGACGCGCCGTAGTTCGGTTCCGCCCGCGCTAATTGGCAGCCACCGCCCCGTTGGGGTGGTGAACCGTGCGCGGACGTCCTTCCATCCCCAGTGGTGCCGTACCTGCAACATTCGGACGACCCGCCACCAGGCAAAGTTGTCCAACATGGCGAATACGTTCTTCGCCACGGCATGCTGGAAGTAGTTGGCCCACCCGCGCATGACCATGTTCAGCCCGGTCAGCACGTACTCCAGGTCCCGTTGCGATGTCCTGGGGGTCAAGGCCCGAATCTTCGCTTTCACCGACCGGATCGCCCGGTCGGACACGAAGGTGTAGACGTGCGATTTGCTCGTCCCTCGTTTGAGGCGCCGCTGGATACGGAACCCCAGGAAGTCGAACCCCCTGTCGAGATGCGTGATGCGGGTCTTCTCCTCGGACAGCCGGAGCCCTACCCGCGTGAGCACCTGGACCACTTCCTCGCGTAGTGCGTGGACGTCGGACTCGACCCCGTGCACCAGCACCACGAAGTCGTCGGCGTAACGGACCAGCCGCTACGTCGGAAGCCCTTGCCCTCGCCTGCGCCGGCGCCGGCGCCTATATTCGGTGGACATCGTCCCGCCGGGCTTCCATGGGCCGTGCAGATGCTCATCGAGCACCGACAGCGCCACGTTAGCCAATAACGGGGAGATAATTCCCCCCTGCGGCGTGCCGGTGTGCGTCTCCCTGTTTTCGCCGAGTTCCGTGAGGACCCCAGCCTTCAGGAACGCCTTGACCAGCGCCAGGACACGTTTGTCCTTGATCCGCCGCCGGACCCGGTCCATCAAAGCGACATGCCCGATCTCGTCGAAACACGCCTCGATGTCCGCGTCCAGCACCCAGTGATAGCCCTGGGTTCCGTAGAAGTGGATCTCGGCCACCGCGTCCTGAGCCCGCCGCCGGGGCCGGAAGCCATACGACACAGGCTCAAAATCGGCCTCGAAGATCGGCTCCAGTACCAGCTTCAGCGCGGCCTGCACGACCCGGTCGGCGACCGCCGAAATTCCCAGCCGCCGAACCTTCCCCGACCCACCCGGCTTCGGGATCACACGCTCCCGTACCGGCAACGGCCGGAACGTGCCCGCTTTCACCTGAGCACGCAGGTCGTTTAGGAACCCAGGCACCCCGGCCTCGCGGATATCGGCGACCCTCAGGCCATCGACCCCGGCTGTCCGGGCACCCTGGTTGCCCGCGACCCGGGCAAACGCCACGATCAGCGTCGCCGGGTCATACACGAAGTTGAACAGGTCATCGAACCGGCGGTCAGGATCAGCCGCCGCCCAACGGTGAAGTTTGGCCTGCATCCCCGATACCCGCGCGAACGCTTCCTCACGGTCGCTCTCACGCGGAGCGCCGCCATTCGGCGGTGCGTCTTTCGGCATCACAGCCTCCATCCCTTCTCGATACCGCTGCCGCCCTTCCCCATGTGCACAGGCTCTCCCTGGCTCGGAGTACTACGGCGGCTCCGCCCCACCCCACCGGTTCGGCGGTCGGTGCGCCTATCCCGGTCGACCGACTGGCTGCTGGCCGTCCGGGAACCCGTGCGAGGTGGTTCCCACGTTCACCATGTTTCGTTTGTCGGAGTAGGAGCCCGACTGTGTCCCAGCGGCCTCGCCATGGGTACGCCGCAGACATTCCCCATGGCCTCCGGGTCAGCTTCTGAAAACCTCACCCGAGTTCCCTCGACAACGGTAAACCGAGGGACGCACCGCGCCCGGCCCATATCCACCAGGTTGGAGCCGGTGCCAAAGTTTAAGGACGTAAAACGCCGGTTCCTCGCGTATTCCTCTCCGTCTCGCTCGCCGGACCCGCATCATCTGGCGGTACTGACACGTCCCGGCTTTGTCAGGGCTGCTCCCACCCTCCCCGGCACCACCCGGATCAGGCTGCCCTCAGCTACCCCAGCCTGCTGCGACAGGCCGAAGGCGAAGGTCTTTCACCTCCACTCGAAACACAGCGCCTCGTGGCGCAAACCGTTAACTTGACAGCCCCCCGACGGCGCGCCGGTCCGGATGTACCCGGGCCGGATGCGCTACCTGTGGCCCGAGGAGATCGACGCGGCTGGTGCACGGCGTGTCGTGGTCTGGCAGGTGGCCGTGTCGGTCTTGACAGGTGGACCGCAGTCGCGCGGCTATAGCGTCAACGCTATGACCTGGGGTACCGTCGAGCTGGAACCGGAAGTTCGGGACTGGCTGGAACGGCTGCCGACCGCGCATTTCGCGACGGCCGCTTTCTACGTGGATCTGCTCGCCGAGCAGGGTCCGTTGCTGGGTGAGCCGTACACGCGGCAGCTCGACGGCAAGCTGCGGGAGCTGCGGTTTCATCTGGAGGGCCGGGCGATCCGGGTGACCTACTGGATCGCGCCGGGTCGGAGGGTGGTGCTTCTGACGGTGTTTGCCAAGTCGCGGATGAGGGAGGTCGCCGAGGTGTCCAGGGCGAGGCGCGCGCTGGCACGCTGCCTGACAGGGCCGCACACGGTGGGCGAGGACGAGGGGGGTGACGGCGATGGCTGAGCGGGCGGACTGGGTGGGGGTGAGGGAACGCCGGATGGACGAGGCGGGCGCGCGCGAGGCCTACCAGGCAGCCAGGCTGGCATTTGAGCTGGGTAGGTCGGTGCGGGAGCTGCGCCAGCGGCGCGCCTGGAGTCAGGCCGAACTGGCCCGCGCGGCGGGCATGACGCAGTCGGCGGTGGCGCGGTTCGAGGCCGGTGGCACCGTACCGACACTGCCTGTGCTGGAACGGCTCGCCGAGGCTCTCGACGCCGACCTCGACGTCCGCGTCATCCCTCGTTCAGCGGCGTAGCGGGCGTCCTGGCATGCCGCTCGCTCGCACGTGAGCCGGTGGCCTTCCGTCCGCCTCGCCGGGTCAGCTGCATGCGGCGAGTGAGACCCGGCCACGATTGTGGTCACAAGGCGGGCCAGGGCGGGCATCCGGACCCACCAGAGGTGCGGAACATGCGTTCGACTCGATAGATGGTGTTGTCTGCCCGCGTTCACTTGGCATAGTTCCTGGTCGGGAGCCGCGTGGAGACTGGGCGGACGGTGATCGCGGGACCCTG
>NZ_CAKKTK010000137.1:0-5125 GCF_920656135.1 Frankia sp. Cppng1_Ct_nod
GTCGACGTACCAGAATGTGCACATCGAGAACGTCCCCTCCGAGCCGCGCAACCCGTCCGGCGAAGCCTCCGGGTTGTAGCGGTAGACCAGGCTGTCGGAGACCAGCTCGGAGTTCATCGCGTCCAGTGTGGACAGCCACATCGGATCGTCCGGGGTGACGAAACCAACCTGGACCGCCCGCAGTAGCGACGCGTCCAGCACTTCGGTTTCGTAGTGCTGGACGAATGCCCCACGCTTTTCGTTCCAGCCTCGTTCCATGACCTGCTGGTAGATCTTGTCGCGTTCACGGGCCCACCGATGCTGATCGCCGGGGCGCCCGTGGTCAGCGGCCAGCCGGACCGCCCGGTCGAAAGCGGTCCAGGAGTTGATCCGACCGTAGACGAAGTTCGCCCGACCGCCGCGGGTCTCCCAGATGCCCTCTTCCGGGGAGTCCCAGTGATCGCACAACCAGTCCAGGATCCGGAGCATCCGCGTCCATCCCGCGTGACCGATGGTCACGCCCTTGCGGTCGGCGAAGTAGATGGAGTCCATCGCCTCGCCGTAGATGTCGAGTTGGAGCTGGTCGGCCGCGCCGTTGCCGATGCGTACCGGCGCCGAACCGCGGTAGCCCTCGAAGTGGTCGAGTGTCTCCTCGCTTAGGTCGGACGAGCCGTCGACCCGGTACATCAACCGCAGCGGACCGGACCCGTCGCCGGCCTGCTCCTCAACCCGGTCCGACAGCCAGCCGATGAAGGCTCGGGCCTCGTCCACGTAGCCCAGACCGAGCAGCGCGTACACCGAGAACGAGGCGTCCCGGATCCACGTGAAACGGTAATCCCAGTTACGCTCGCCGCCGACCTGTTCGGGCAACCCGGCCGTAGGCGCGGCAACCAGTCCGCCGGTGGGAACGTAGGTCATCAACTTCAGCGTCATCGCCGAGCGGTACACCTGCTCCCGCCAGCGTCCCTGGTAGGTCGATCGGCTCAGCCAGCGACGCCAGAATGTCACGGTCTCGTCGAACATCGAGATGATCTCATCGGCGGTGAGACGGTGTGGAGGCCCGGCTGCCCCGGTCTCCAGCAGCACCGCGCCGACCTGGCCGGCGTGCAGGGTCGTGAAGCCGCGGATGCCGTCCCCCTGGGGGTGCCGTACCCGTTCGGTGCTTTCCCAGGGCACCGAACGGGCCGGGTGTAGCGTGATCTGTGTACTGTTCGCCCGAAACACCGCACCGTTGTCGGTTACGTCCAACGTGTGGGCGGCACGGCCGTAGTCGAACCGTGGCATGCACTCGAACGTGAACCGCATCTCGCCCCGCACGACACGGACCAGCCGTACCAGACGGTGGTTGTCGGTGGGATGGGTCGTGTCCGCGACCGGCATGAAGTCGAGGAGTTCACCCACTCCGGCGTCGGTCATGAAACGAGTGATCAGAATCGCGGTGTCGGGGAAGTACAGCTGTTTCGTCACATAGCCCGGATCGGCCGGGGCGATACGGAAATGACCACCTCGCTCGCGGTCCAGCAATGACGCGAACACGCTGGGAGAGTCGAACCGTGGGCAGCAGAACCAGTCGATCTCACCGTCCGTCGTGACCAGCGCAGCGGTATGCAGGTCGCCGATCAGGCCATGATCGGCAATTAGTGGATAGTCCATGCGTCCCTCACCTCCGGCGGATACAGCGGTACTTCACAACGTGTACCCAAACATCCGAGCCACTCACGAAGCGTGCGTGAGACTCACCCGACGGTTCTTCGTCACCCGATTCGGGTGAAGCGCACCGAGGCGCTCGACCGCAGGATGGTGGTGATACAACCGATGAGTTGATCATAAAATGACCAGTCGACCGGGAAGTGCTGATAACCCCAATGCGAACAAGAGCCGTGTAGGCAGGTCGTGGTGAGTAGCGCTCTGCTATTCGCCCTCGTCGCGGGCCTCTATCCGCTGGGGCTGGCCATTGTGCTGCGCTATCTCGGTGAGCCTCCGTCGCTGCGCCATGCGTTTGCCTACCTTGCCGGTACCGCAACCGTCACCCTCGTGGCCGGCATTGCGATCCTGCTGGTTCTACGTGGCTCCGGGCTGACCGAGCGGCAGCACCCGGCGCCGAGCGGTGGAATACAGGTCTTCCTCGGGGTGGCGCTGCTTTATCTGACGTTCCTACTGGTCCGACGACGAAATCGTGCCGGTGTGGACGGGCCCGAGCGCTCGGGCGAGGAGGTGAACGGAGAGAAGGACGGAGCGCACGGGCATCTGCGACTGGGCCGCGTCTTTGCGCTCGGACTGGTCACGTATCTGCCGTCACTGCTTTATGTGAGCTCGATCAAAAATCTTTCGGATGCGAATCTCAGTACCTCGACTGTCGTCCTGGCCCTGCTGCTGTGTGCTGTTCTCGTCCTGCAGATGGTGGAAATACCGATTATTCTGCGACTGCTCGCGCCGGAGCGGACCGGATCGATTCTCGCCTCCTACAACGCGTGGATGCACCGGCACGGACGGGATCTCGTCATCCTGTTTTCCGCAGCTGGTGGCGTGTATATGCTCGTCAAAGGGATCGTGTCGCTTCTTGACTGAGCATGGGCTCATGACGGTACCGAGCAGCCTTGTCGCCTCGGAGATCCACCTCTCCATCGCGCGCGATGCCGGTTACGCCGCATCCCGGTGAGAACCTGGTAAAGGGCCTGGTGATCCGGTCACCCGCGGTGCCGTGCCCAGTCCGTCCACATGGGCGGACCAGGCACCGGCCCCATATTCGGAGGTATCTCCTGAATATCCGGACGTCTATATCCGGACGGCCTTCATACCCACGGGAGTGCGCACCATCAGCTGACCGTCAGGTGATATGTGATCTCCTGTGAGGTCTCTTCTCCGGCATACAGGCCGGAGCCGCCGAACGTGATGGTATGGCTACCACGGCTGAGTGGTCGCAGCAGTAGATAGAAGCCGTCCGCGACGGTCGGCGCATAGCGGCCCTGGTCGGCACCGAAAATGTTGTCGGCGGGCAGCGTGATGCTGAACGGACTCGCGCTGCAGCGGGCGACCGGTCCGGCGCATGCCCTGTACGGGGTGTGGACGGGGTTGAGGTCTCTCACCGGTACAGCGTCGATGCTGGCATGTAGCTCGGAGATCGGACCGAAATCCTTTTCCAGCTTTTGCCACACATCCCAGGAATTTCTATTCTCACCCGGATTGTTCGCCTCGAAAGCATTGATCAACGGAAAGAACAGGGATCGGCCGGCCGGTACCGTACACGCGTCCCTGGTTACGGACCCGCCGCCAGGAAGACCAACCAGGAAGAAAACCGGACCGGACTGGCCGGAATTACAGTTGACGCCGGTTTGATCAATCGGCGGATTTGTAGGGGTGGGTTGTTCCAGTGCGTATTTGAACCAGGCCGCGGACAATTCTCCGTAGGTTTTCCCCGACACGAACTTCGACGCCCACGGCGGTGTTACGCCCGGGTTGGTCCGAGGAATCGCGGATGCGGGCAGCGCGGCGGATACGGCCAAAGCAAGAGCTCCCACCAGTGTCATTGTCAGACATCGGACCGTTCGCATGAAGTCTCCTTTACGTCCAGTGTCGTGCCGGGCGGGCGTGATGGGGTATTCATTGAGAGCTCGCCCGGCACGGAATTCTGGCCAGAAAACACCTGGAGAAAAGATTGTTCAGCGACCGGTCGCAACCCGTACTAATATGAACGAGTGTCCGTTGGGCAGGGTTGTGTCCCGGCCTGGTAGGCCGGATCCCGAACGCGACGATCGGTGTTACCTGCGCCGCCATGGGCCGGTGATCGCACCAGTAACCCCTGCGGGGTCGGGGATGAGCTCATCCATAGCCGCGAAACCCGTTCGGCGTGGCGGCCGACGCGGTCCCACCAAAGATCGAACCTACCGCTCCGCTGTCTCCACGGGCTGGCGATCGAATGAGGCCTTCAAGCAGGAGAGGACGATGATGGCGGCGGCGGTCGCCCCGTTCGCGAAGATGATCGCCATGTCGCCGGTGAGAAGTCCGTAGCCGAGCCAGAGCGCCACGCCGAGTCCGAGGATCGCAAGGTACACCCAGGAGATGTCACCGACCGACCGTGTTCGCCATGACCGGAGCAGCTGCGGGAGCCAGCAGCCCGTCGTCAACGCACCTGCCAGCAGGCCAAGGATGGTCATTCACACCTCTTCGTCGTCGCGTATCAGGATATAGTGATACGCCGGACGCGATCCCGAGAAAAAATGCCGTTTACCGGAGCGCCATCTCGTGGTACCCGCCCGGGCCCCGCGGCTGCGGAGTCTCGTACGCCGCCAGAACCCCTGACCGTCATGGGTCGCATTGCGGTCCGTGTGCGGCACCTGGCGAATGGTGATTTCCCCCGAGTCCGGGATGCGTACGGTGCACGGGCCGCCGGGTATCGCCTGTACGGACGCCACTACGCTCGTTACCGCCGGACTCGTCGGAACTCGGAGCATGCCTGTGTGGACTAACGATGACGCCCGATTGCCGCGAGCGTTGCGCCTGACGATCCTGCTCGCTCTGTGGGCCGCCGTGGTGGCGGCCTGCGGCGAGGGGGCCGGTTCGTCTGGACCTGCCTCAACGCCAGCACCGGCACAGACATCGGCGATCACACAGCCGGGGCCATCGCCCGTACCGGCCACGGAAACCGGTGGGCCGCAGCCGACCAACGTGTATGCGTTCGACGGGGCGAATCAGTTCAGCTCCGCCGTCCGCGGCGCGAAGCAGCTTGTCTACGTTCCGAACAGCGACAGCAACACCCTCGATGTGATCGATCCCACGACCTTCAAGGTGATCGACCACTACGTGACCGGCGCCAGGCCCCAGCACGTCGTCCCGGCCTGGGATCTGTCGACCCTGTACGTCACCAACAACGATGGAAACAGCCTTACTCCGATCGACCCGACCACCGGGAAGATCAAAGGGCCGAACATCCCGGTGGATGATCCTTACAACATGTACTTCACCCCGGACGGGAAATATGCGATCGTCGTGGCCGAGGCGTTGCAACGGCTGGACTTCTACGATCCGCACACCTGGCAGCTGCGGATGAAGATCCCAGTCAGCTGCCCTGGTGTCGACCACATCGACTTCGCCGCGGACAACTCGTTCTTCGTCGCGACGTGTGAGTTCTCCGGCAAGTTGGTCAAGG
>NZ_CAKKTK010000138.1:0-5116 GCF_920656135.1 Frankia sp. Cppng1_Ct_nod
CGCCGGGCGAGGCGCGCCGCCGAGCGCTGGTTCGGACCGACGTCGCCGACTGCCGGCAGCCGGACGACGGTGGGCGCTTTCTGCCGGCAGGGCCGGCACAAATTTGTTACTGAGTACGCCTATCCGGCCGCGGGCTCGGGGACCGCCGGGACGGCGATGGTATCCAGCAGGCCCGCGGCGATCTTCTGCGCCACGGGTTCATACCGCGCGGCGAGCGCGCGAAAGACGTGGTCGGCGCGGATGCCCGGCCAGCCGACGGGCAGGTGCTGGGCGGGCAGGCACGGATCCTCACGGACCAGTTGCAGCCAGTCGGTGTGCAGCAGGAGCTGGCGGGCGAGGTCGTCGGGTGCCTCGGGCAGGGGCTGTGGCCGGTCCCAGCGGTCCAGGAACGCCTGGTAGCGGCCGGCGATGGCGGCGGTGTCGAACGCCCGGGCGATGAGCTGTGCGGATTCGGTCGGTTCGGCGGCCTGGGCGCGCAGGACGTTCAAGTGGTCGTCAAGCCCGATGCCGTCGAGGACGCCGGCGACGTCCACCTCGCCGGGGGCGATCCACATCCCGTTCTGCAGCGGGCCGAACCCGGCCCACACCAGCCGTGAACGCAGGTCGTGGCGTTGGCGGCGCCACGATTCGGGCAGCGAGAAGCCGACCACCGTCCACGTGCCGTCCCAGTCCCGGTTCACCGCCCCGGTCTGCCACACCCGCCGCTGGCCGTCGCGCAGGACCGTGACCGAGCGTGGGGTGAGGCCGAAGTACATCCGGCGCCCGGACCGGTGGCGCTGGAGCAGACCGTGTTTGACCATCCTGGTCAGCGTTGAGCGGACCGCGTCCTCCGACACGCCGACGCGCGTGAAGACGGCGATGACGCTGCCCGAGTAGACCGCCGTGGCGCGGCCGAGCACATGGATGCCGAGAAAACTCAGCATCAGCGACTGCGGGCGCTGCCAGGACCGGGATCGGGCATCCTCCGCGGGTTCCGCGTCCTCGACCGGCCGGATCTGTTCGACCGGCCCTACGACCGTGTCGATGTTCGTCACATCCCCAGCCTAGCGGCCGAACTTCGGCATCTTATTGACCGCAGCAAAATATTCGCCTAAGTTCGCGTTCGGCCACGGGTGCCGGACGGAGGGCTGGACACGATGGATCTGTCGGACAAGGTTGCTGTGGTCACCGGAAGCGGCCGGGGACTGGGCCTGGCCTATGCCTCGGCGCTCGCCGCCGCGGGCGCGGCCGTCGTGGTCAACGACGTCGACACCGAGGCCGCCGAGCGGGCGGTCAAAGAGATCACCGAGGCTGGCGGGCACGCGGTCGCCGAAGCCGCCGCGGTGGGGGAGACCGATGCCGCAGAGCGTCTGGTGGCACGGGCCGTGGCCGAGTTCGGCCGGTTGGATGTCATGTGTACCAACGCAGGCATCCTGCGGGACCGGGTGCTGTGGAAGATGTCCGACGACGAATTCGACGCCGTGATCAAGGTCCACCTGCGGGGTACCTTCACCTGTGCACGGGCGGCCGCGATCAGGATGCGCGAGCAGGGCGGCGGCGGCAGGCTGATCATGGCCGCGTCGCCGGCCGGGCAGCGGGGCAACTTCGGCCAGACCAACTACGCCGCGGCCAAGGCCGGCATCGCGGCGATGGCCCGTACCTGGTCGATGGAGCTCGCCAACGCGGGCATCACCGCGAACGCACTGGTGCCGGTGGCCGCGACCGAGATGACCCGGACGATCCCGGCGTTCGCGCCCTACATCGATGCCATGGAACAGCGCGGCGAGCCACTGCCGGGCTGGCTGCGCAAGGGCGAGGGCTTCGGAACCGTGCGGGACGTCGCCGGGCTGGTGGTGTTCCTCGCCTCGGACGCCTCGTCAGGAGTCACCGGTCAGTGCATCGGTATCGGTGGCGACAAACTCGCGCTGTGGTCGCACCCGCAGGAGATCAGCGTGGCCTACGCCGACGGCGGTTGGGACGCCGACGCGATTGCGGCGGCGTGGCCGGTGTCGGTCGGTCGGGAGCCGCAGTCGGTCGGCATCCCGGCGCCGCAGGTGCCCGCGTCCTGACCCGGCGACGAGGGCTGACGAGCTGAGGAGAGCTTGAGGATGGCAACACTTCCGAACCTGGACGATCTGGTCGCGATCGACGTCCACACGCACGCCGAGGTATCCACCGACGGACACCTGTCCCTGTCGGATGAACTGCTGGCGGCGTCCAGCGACTACTTCAAGGCGCATGATCATCGCCAGCCGACCGTCCCCGAGATGGCCGCGTACTACCGGGAGCGGAAGATGGCCGCGGTGGTGTTCACCGTGGACGCCGAGGCCGCGACCGGCCATCCGCCGATCCGCAACGAAGAGGTTGCGCAGGCGTGTGCGGAACACGCCGACGTGCTGATCCCGTTCGCGAGCATCGACCCCTGGCGGGGGCGGGCCGGTGCGCGGGCGGCGCGCCGGCTGGTCGACGAGTACGGGGTGCGCGGGTTCAAGTTCCACCCGAGTATCCAGGGTTTCGCGCCGAACGACCGGATCGCCTACCCGCTCTACGAGGTGATCGAGGAGCTGGGTGTCCCGGCGCTGTTCCACACCGGTCAGACCGGGATCGGAGCGGGTGTGCCCGGTGGCGGTGGGATCAGGTTGAAGTACTCCGATCCGATGCTCGTCGACGACGTGGCCGTGGACTTCCCGGAGCTGCGGATCGTGCTGGCCCACCCGTCGTTTCCCTGGCAGGACGCCGCGCTCGCGGTGGCCACCCACAAGCCGTACGTCTACATCGACCTGTCCGGCTGGTCGCCGAAGTACTTTCCGGCGAACCTGGTCCGTTACGCCAACAGCCTACTCAAGGACAAGGTGCTGTTCGGTTCGGACTATCCGGTGCTCACCCCGGACCGGTGGCTGGCCGACTTCGCCAAGTTGGACATCAAACCCGAGGTTCGGCCGTTGATCCTCAAGGAGAACGCCGCCCGGTTACTCGGCCTGGCCAAGGCCTGAGACGACAGGAACCGAGAAAGGGAGGAGGCAGTCCGTGCGCAACAAGGGTGTCGGCTCATGGCCTGCCCGCCGGGCCCGCAAGACCCCCGGTCGGGTCGCGGTGGTGCACGACGGCCGGGAGTGGACCTACCAGTCTGTCCACCAGCGGGTGCAGCGGCTCGCCTGGGCGCTGCGTGACCTCGGGGTGGGCCGTGGCGACCGGATCGCCTACCTTGGTCCGAACCATCCCGCCTTCCTGGAGACCCTGTTCGCCGCGGGTGTACTGGGCGCGGTGTTCGTGCCGCTGAACACCCGGCTCGCCGCGCCCGAGATCGCCTTCAACCTGGCCGATTCCGGCACCGCCGTCCTGATCCACGCGCCGGAGCAGGCGGATGTGGCGACCACCGCCGCGGCTGACGCCGCCGTGATACACCGGATCGCGCTCGCCGGGCCGGGCGACGGGGCGCTCGGCTACTCCGAATTCCTCGCCTCCGGCCGGGACGAGCCGATCGACACCCCGGTCGGGCTCGACGACGTATGCATGATCATGTATACGTCGGGTACCACCGGACGCCCCAAGGGCGCCGTGCTCAGCCATGGCAACATCACCTGGAACTGTTTCAACGTCCTCGTCGACGTGGACTTCGCCGGTGACGAGGTGACACTGGTCGTCGCGCCGCTGTTCCACACCGCCGGGCTGAACCTGACGTGTCTGCCCACGCTGCTCAAGGGCGGCCGGGTGGTGCTCGTCGGCGCCTTCGACCCCGCGCGGGTGCTGGAGACGATCGAATCTCAGCGTGTCACCTACATGTTCGGCGTCCCCACCATGTACGACGCGATGGTCACCTCGCCACGGTGGGCGAAGGCCGATCTGTCCAGCCTGCGGTCGGTCAGTTGCGGCGGGGCACCGGTGCCGATGCACACCATCCGCACCTATCTCGCCCGCGGGCTTGCGTTCAGCCAGGGCTACGGGATGACCGAGGCCTCGCCCGGAGTGCTCTACCTGGACAGGGCGATGGCCTCGGTGAAGGTTGGGTCGGCCGGGGTGCCGCATTTTTTCACCGACGTGCGGATAGTCACGCCTGACGACGCCGACGCCGAACCGGGGGATCGGGGTGAGCTGCTCGTCAGTGGTCCCAACGTCATGAGCGGCTACTGGGGCCAGCCCGACGCGACGGCCGCGGCGTTCGCCGACGGTGAATGGTTTCGGTCCGGCGATATCGCCGAGGTCGACGACGACGGCTACTACTCGATCGTGGACCGGGTCAAGGACATGATCCTATCGGGCGGGGAGAACATTTACCCGGCAGAGGTCGAGGCCGTGCTCCGCGAGCATCCCGCGGTCGCCGACTGTGCGCTGATCGGCATCCCCGATCCCCGGTGGGGAGAAGTGGGCCGGGCCGTGGTCGTGCTGCGCTCCGGGACGGATACCGACGAACAGGACGTGACCGGATTTCTCGCCGGTCGTCTCGCCAAGTACAAGATTCCCAGGTCGGTGGTGTTCGTCGACGCGCTACCGCGCAACGCCACCGGAAAAATCCTTAAACCCACGCTGCGCGCCCGCTTCGGTGAGCGCCCGACCGTGACCGCACCCGAAGACCAGTGACCGCACAGACCATCGGTAGGAGAGTGACGACGATGCCCAGGACCGTTGACGGCCTCGACGAACTGACGGAGCTGGCCGGAACCGACCTCGGCTACTCCGCCTGGCGGGAGATCACCCAGGAGCGGGTGAACACCTTCGCCGACGCGACCGACGACCACCAGTGGATTCACCTCGACCCCGAACGTGCCGCGTCCGGCCCCTTCGGCGGCACCATCGCGCACGGCTACCTGACGCTGTCCCTGCTGATACCGATGTTCAACGAGCTGCTGGATATCCAGGGCATTTCCATGAGCGTCAACTACGGCCTGAACAAGGTGCGTTTCCCCAGCCCGGTCCTGGTCGGAAGCAAGATCCGGCTGCACGGGAAGGTTGACACGGTCGAAGCCGTCAAGGGAAACGGCGTGCAGATGGCGTTCACCTTCACGATCGGGATCGACGGCGGCGACAAACCGGCGTGTGTCGCCGAGGCCGTCTACCGTCACTACGCCTGACTCCGCAACGGCAGACGTCGGGCCGGCTTTCCGTTCGTGTTCTTCGTGGACACGGCGACCGGGCGGGG
>NZ_CAKKTK010000139.1:0-5064 GCF_920656135.1 Frankia sp. Cppng1_Ct_nod
AGGTGACTGCGACGGTTCATGGGTGGTTCTGCCGTACAAGTCTCCGGTGCGGTCCATTCACGCCACCGTGCTGCGCACCGGAAACGTTCTGCTTGTCGCAGGCTCCGGCAACAACGGGACCGCCGCCGCGAACAACGAGTTCGTCTCGAAGGTCTGGAATCCATCCAACGGCGAGTTCGCGGACGTTCCCACCCAGGAGGACCTCTTCTGCGTGGGGCACACCCAGCTATCCGACGGGCGGATCCTACTGGCCGGTGGCACGCTCGCTTATCCGACACCCACCACCAACTACAAGGGCCTCGCAAGCAGCTACATATTCGACCCGATGACGAACACTTACACCAAGACGAACGACACACCGGGTGGCGGGCACTGGTACCCCTCCCTGGTGAACCTTGGTAACGGTGACGTCTTCGGCACCGGCGGGCTCAACGAAAACGGTTCGGGGAACGTTTCCGTCGAGATGTTCGACACGAAGAAAGGCCAATGGAAGCCTTTCAACGAGGTACCGCAGACGTATTTCTACTGGGGCCTGTACCCGAATATGGTGCTGATGTCGGACGGCCGGCTCTTCTACGCCGGGACGCACACTTTCGGTAACGCGCTACCGAACACGTCGGGTTCGGAGATCTACGACATCGATACCGGGACGATCACTGATGTTCCGGGCCTGCGGGATATCAACTTCCGGGACCAGGGTGCCACCGTGCTGCTACCACCGGCACAGGCACAGAAGGTAGCTGACTTCGGTGGTGGTAATTCCTACAGTGATCTCGACCCGACCAATCACACGGATATCATCGATCTCAGCAAGGAAGATCCGCAGTGGACCGCCGGGCCGGACCTGCCGGCTGCCAAGATGTACGTGAATGCTGTCATCCTTCCTGACGGAAAGGTTTTCGAGACCGGCGGGGCGAAGCACAACTATCCCGAGTTCGCTGTGCATGAGGCATCCATCTACGACCCGGTCGCCAACTCGTTCAGATCGGTTCCGGCCGATTCGCAGGACCGGATGTACCATTCAGAGGCATTTCTCCTCCCGGATGGCAGGGTGGCCGCGATCGGGAATAACCCGGCAACCGGCGCATTCGATCTCGGTATTTCGATCTATTCGCCCTGGTACATGTCGAGGAATCGCCCCACTATTTCCAACGCTGGTGATCAGTTCGACTACGGGTCGACCCAGAAACTGACCGTCAGCGGAAATATCGGTCGCGTCACGCTGATCCGGCCGGCCTCGGTCACCCATCAGTCCGACCCGAATCAGCGCAGTGTCGACCTGCCTATATCGGGAGCCGGTACCGATATCAGCGTGGCGGTGCCGAACAACCCGAACATGGTTCCGGCCGGCTATTACATGATGTTCGTCCAGGATATGAACGGGGTACCGTCCGTGGCGAAATGGGTGCATGTCGGATGACCAGGGGAAGAATTATCCTCGGCACGGCCACGGTGATATGTGCCACGGTCGGGCTGCTGGTCGGCCTGCATGTCACAGGTTCGAATCCGAGCGATCAGAACGGCAGTCACCCGGTTGCGGTCCAGCATTCGCTCGGGTCGGGGAACCGGGATCTCAGCGGTCGGATCCAGCCGCATGGAAATGGCAGACCGTCCCCGGCGACCCTGTGGGTGGACGGCTGTGATCACAACTACGCGGATGTGGCAGGAAACTTGAACGTCTGCGTTCCGAAGGTCGCTCCCGGCGGCCACGCCGTCGACTGCGAGTTCTTGCGGTCGGCCGGGTTCGGACCGCTGAAGGTCACCGGCATGGACGACAAGCATCTTGCCGGCCCGGGGAAGACGGCTCCCCGCGGCGCGACAGTCTGCGCCGACTAGCCGCTGGTCACCAGGCCGAAGGGCGCGCGATCATTTCTTTTTTCGCGCGCCCAGAGGCCCCAAGGAAACCCAGAAAGGCCGAAAACATGTCCTGCGGTTCAATGCACGGGTCGATGCAATGAGGTCGGCCCTCCGCTGGATCGCGACCGTGGCGTTGTTCTGTCTCGCCGGGTGTGGTGGCTCGTCCACAAACGAGAAACCACACTCGGTGGTATCCGGTGGCGCGCACGAGCCCGGTTCAGTGCGCCCCACGGCGGTTGGCGGAGAGTGGCACGGCACAGTTCCGAAGGTGCTGAATCATCGGCCGTCGTTCACTCTTGTCGATACCTCCGGGCAGAGCTTCGACTTTGCCAAGGAAACCGCCGGGCACGCCACACTTCTCTTCTTCGGCTACACCAACTGCCCGAACGTCTGCCCGACGACAATGGCTGACATAGCGGCTGCTAAACAGCTCGTGAGCGCGAATGTCGGTTCCGCGTTGAAGGTCGTTTTTGTGACGACCGACCCAAAGCGTGACACCGAACCCGTGCTCCGAAGATGGCTGAACCAGTTCGACTCCTCGTTCATCGGACTCACCGGCTCGCCGGAGCAGCTTGTAGCCGCCCAGCAGGCGGCTGGTGTGCCGCTCGCGCAGGCGCAGCAGGTACCGGGCGGCCGGTACGAGGTGGCGCACGCGGCACAGGTTGCCGCGTACGGCGCCGATGACATCGAGCGCGTTCTCTACTTTGCCCGTACAACGGTCGCCGACTACGCGGCAGACCTACCGAGGCTGGTCGCCACCTTCGGTATCCAGTCGCCGCCGGCCGCTTACCCCGATCTTTCAGGTAGGAATCAGTGAACCCCAACCAGGCGCTTGCCCCGCCACAGCCGTTCCGGACCCGCCTTCCCGGGACGCCGAGACCTCTGCGATTCGTAGCCAGCGGTGGGATCAGCGTGTTCGTACGGGTCATGACGATGGTCGTACTCGTGCAGCTTCTGGATATCGGTAACCGGACTGCATATGAATACTCGGTAGTGTCCACGACATTTCTGCTCTGGGGTTTGGACCGCAACTTCACCTGGCGTCGACAGGACGGCAGCCGAGTGTGGTCCGCTGTCGCGCGGCTCTCGACCGAAGCAGTGGGTTGGCTTGTATTCGTTGGCCTGACCAGGTCGGATGTCAGCACACCGGCCGTCGGCCGGATCAGTATGCATGAGGTGCTGGTCGACCTGGTAAGCGCCGTCGTGGTGACTTTCACCCACCTCGTGGTCTGCACCTGGCTCGTCTTCGGGGCCGCGCAGAAAAACTCTGCCCAGAGCAGGACCGCCCGGAGAAAAGCCGCCGCGAACACCACGCTCGCCCGTATCCTACGCGGCTGCCTGGTCCTGCCGATGCTGCCGCTGCTGGTCGTGACAACCCACGCAGCCTATCTGAACCGTGACGACGTGGCGCTCGGAATGTGGACGGCAGTGTCGCTCGTGATGCTGGTGGTTGCCGGGCTGACCCTGGTACGGGCGCAGTACAGCTGGCAGTTTCCGGAACGGGTAGATCATGTCGATCTCGATGACCGGGCGCCGGCTCGACATTCCTTCTCACTGATCGTGCCCGCGCGAGAGGAGCCGGTTCTTGGCCGGACCCTCGCCCAGGTACTGACGGGGGACTATCCGCAGGATCTGGTCCAGCTGGTCGTGGTCGTCTCCGATGACGACGTCGACCGGGAAACCCGTGAAGTGGCACAAAGCTTCGCGGACCGTTACTCGAACGTGAAGATCGTGACACCGGGCGGTGCGATACGGAGCAAACCGATTTCGCTCGAGGACGCACGGAAGAACTGCGACGGCGATCTGATCGGCATTGTCGACGCGGAATCCCTAATTTCCCGCGGACTACTCAGTCACGTCAACACATTGGCTGTGAACCACCCCAAAACCGGGATTTTTCAGGGTGGTGTACAACTGATGAACTTCCGCGGTGAAAAATGGCGGAGGCCAGCGTCAGGTGGACCGTTGCACGCGTTGGCCGACTGGTTCAACACGGGTACTTCATGGTGGCGGGCACGCAATTGTATGGAGTACTACATCTGGTTCATGTCGAGGCTGCGGTACCAGGCCGTCGCACGATTTATCCCACTCGGCGGCAATACCGTGTTCGTCCGGAGAGAAGTTCTCGACCAGCTCGGCGGGTGGGATGTCTCTTGCCTGACGGAGGACTGCGACCTTGGCGTGCGTGCCTCGGTAGCAGGCATTGAAACCACGGTCTTCTATCATCCCGACCTGACGACCCAGGAGGAGACACCGGAGAGCCTGGGCAAGCTGGTAGTGCAGCGCACCCGGTGGATGATGGGTTTCATCCAGGTTTTCCAGAAGGGCGACTGGCGCCGGCTACCGGGCCTGCGGCAGCGAGTTCTCGCGGCTGAACTGCTGTTGATGCCATTCTTTCAGGCCGTTGCCGGCCTGGCCCTGCCGACATCGGTCCTGCTCACTTTTCTTCTGCGGGGTTCGGTGGGACTCGTCATCATCTTCTGGCTGCCCCTGATGGTTATGGTCATGATGACGGTAACCGAACAGGCTGCGTTCCGTGAGTTTGCTGACGCATACCGGCTGAAGGTGGGCCCGCTGGACAGCGCCCGCCTGATAGTGAGTGCACCGGTCTACCAGCTCGTCCTTTCGGTGGCAGCGATACGGGCCGCGGCACGTCTGCTTCAGGGCAAGCTCGAATGGGAAAAGACGACACATGCCGGTGCCCACCACGTGGTAATGCTGGGTTCGTCGGAGCTCGAGGGGGTCTCGTGACCACAGCCACGCTTCCGGTAGTCGACACCGGCACCGGTGCCGATCTCGACGGTATCCGGCACGGCCGGCGACTCGGAAATGTCGCGGCCGGCGCACGAACCAGGGTAACAGCCTGGCTGCTCGTGCACTGGCAGAGTATTATCCTGCTCACCGTAATTCTCGTTGTCTGCGGTCTGGTCCACGGCATCAATCGGGACGGTTGGCCGGGCCGGGTCAACGATGACGAGGGCACCTATACGGCACAGGCATACGCCATGGAATACTGGGGTCAGATCGCCCATTACACATACTGGTATGACCATCCCTTCGGCGGATGGCTTCTCATCGCTATTTACACGACTTTCACGAACGCGTTCGAGCGGGCGCCAACGGCGGTGACCGCCGCGCGGGAGTGCATGTTCGTCGTCCATCTTTTCAGCTGCGCGCTGCTTTATCTTCTCGCTCGTCGCCTTGGGC
>NZ_CAKKTK010000140.1:0-4900 GCF_920656135.1 Frankia sp. Cppng1_Ct_nod
TACCATCAGCATGCCGACGCCCTCACCCCAGCCGACCCCGTCGGCTCCAGCGCCGAACGACTTACACCGGCCGTCCGACGCCATCCCGCCCTGGCGGCTGAACTCAATCAGGACGCCGGGTGACGCCATCAGTGCCGCGCCCCCGACGAGCGCGAGTGAACATTCCTGTGCCCGAAGCGCCCGCGCCGCGATGTGCAGGGCCACCAGCGAGGACGAGCAGGCCGTATCCACCGTCAACGCCGGCCCTTCCAGCCCGAGCACGTAGGCGATCCGGCCCGACATCACACTCGGCGTGTTCCCGGTCATCAGATAGCCGGAGACTTCCTCCGGCGCTCGCGTGAGCGGCGGGGCGTAATCCCAGATGTTCGAGCCGACGAACACACCGGTCCGACTGCCGCGCAGCGACTGTGGGTCGATTCCAGCTCGTTCAATCGCCTCCCAGGAGGTCTCCAGCAACAACCGCTGCTGCGGATCCATCGCCAACGCCTCACGGGGGGAGATACCGAAGAAGCCGGCGTCGAAGAAACCGGCTCCCGGCATGAAACCGCCCTCGGTCGAGGAGATCGTCCGGGGACGGGACAGTTCCGGGTCGAACATGCCTTCGATATCCCATCCCCGGTCCGAGGGGAAGGGAATGATGGCATCGGTGCCGGAGTCAGCGACCCGCCACAGATCCTCGGGCGAACGCACGTCACCGGGATACCGGCAGGACATACCGATGATTGCGATCGGCTCGCTGGCCTGGGCCTCCAGGTCCTTCACCCGTTCGCGAGACTGAACCAGATCAGCGGTGACCCACTTGAGGTATTCACGGAGCTTCTGTTCGTTTTCCACTGGAACTGTGCCCCCTTTGGATGCGGGCATGAAAGCGGATATGGAGAGTGTCGCCGGTGTTATGGGAGAAGCCAGTCGAGCCGGTCAGGAAATAAGCAGCTTGGTGGGCGGGCGGCCTACGCGGCCCGTCCACCGACGCGGTCACGATCCGTTCACTCCGGGAACGTCCACCTAGTCGCGACTGCGAAGTTCGGGGCCACCCACCCGAGAATCTTGGTCGGCGCCAACTTGTAGCCCGGCCCACCGTACCCCTCATTAACGGTATAAACGCCTTCGTCTGTCGCGATGGTCTCGTGGTTGAGCAGCTCACGGTAGGCGTCTGAGATTACGGCGTTCTCCGCCTTCGTCTTCAGCTGAGTGGCCCTACCCTCGACGATGACGACATCGACACCGCTTTCGAGGTGTATCAACACCGGCTTGCCGCTCTTCAGGTAGTCGACACAACGGTTCACCGTACAAAAGTAGAGCTCACCGTCCCTCCAGAAGGCCCAGATCGGCCGAACGTGCGGGGTTCCGTCCGGCAGCGTCGTGGCCAGCCAGTAGTTCAAGTTCTCGCTCAGACGCTTCTCGACCCACTCCCAGTCGAGCTGCGGTCCCGATGCCGTGCCGCCGGATATATAGGCCGGTGCCACGACCGGTGTACGACGGGTCCCTGTCGCTTCAGTAGTCGTCATGCTGTCACCGCTTCAGTAGTCGTCATGCTGTCACCGCTTCCGTACGCCGATGGAGGTGATGTGCGAGCCGTGCGAACTTCATATCCACCCTAATATTTCCGGAAGCCCTTACAACCCCTAAGATTCCAACACCCCGGCGGTCGGAGTGTTGGGGCCGGGGCCGGGCCGCACGGCACCCGCAGCTTGTCCCGCGACACGTCGTTCAGCCGGGCGGTCACCCCCACACGTTCCCAGCGGAGGAAGAACCCGTACACCGTCTGCCACGACAGGAAGTCCGCCG
Organism: Frankia sp. Cppng1_Ct_nod; assembly: GCF_920656135.1. Lineage (NCBI taxonomy): Bacteria > Bacillati > Actinomycetota > Actinomycetes > Frankiales > Frankiaceae > Frankia > Frankia sp. Cppng1_Ct_nod. The sequence continues at coordinate 1,789 of NZ_CAKKTK010000140.1, forward strand.
GCAACGCCCGCCATGCCCCGCATACCAAGAAGCCCCACCCCGCGCCGACATCACCGGACGAGTGATTACCTGAAAATTGCCTGACGCGCGTGAGACAGGTCAGGAGCTCGACTTCCCAAGTTGGGTGTTGATGAAGTCGAACATCTCGTCGTCCGACGCCGACTCGATCATCTCGGTCGACACGCCGGCAGCGCCGGCCACGGCCCGGCGCTGCACTCGGCCCGATGTCACCTTCGCCAGAATCTCGTCGGCGCGGGCCGCCACCCGGCCGGCCTCGTCATCCCCGAGCGCAAGCGTTGCCAGAATGGACTCCAACCGGTCCAGTTCGGCGAGCACCGAGTCGACCGTCGTCTCCTTCTCAGCCACCAGCTCGCTCAGCAGCAGGTCTGCGACCGCCGTCGGCGTCGGATAATCGAAGATCAAAGTAGCCGGTAGCCGCAGCCCGGTGGCCGCATTGAGCTTGTTGCGCAGCTCGACCGCGGCCAGGGAGTCGAAGCCCAGCTCGCTGAAGGCGCGGGCCGGGGCGACGTCCCCGACCGAGGCGAACCCGAGGACGGCCGCGACCGTCTCGCGGACCAGGGCCATAAGCGCCCGGCCGCGCTCCACCTCGGACATGGTGGCGAGCCGGTCGCTCCACGACTGCCCGCCCGCGGCAGCGGCCCCGGCACCGACGGCCACCGACCGCGCGGCTCGCAGCTCGGGCAGATCGCTGATCAACGGGCTCGGATTGCCACCGTAAATCCTGGCGACGTAGCGCCGCCAGTCCACGTCGAGCACGGTGAGGAATTCCGCGTTCTCCGACATCGCCTGGTCCATGACGGCCATCGCGTCCTGGGGGTCCATTGCCCGGATCCCGACACGCACGATGCGTTCCTCGTTCGAGCCGAGGGCCGCCATCCCGCCACCGCCCCACATGCCCCAACCGAACGACGTTCCGGCCAGACCCCGGGCGCGGCGGGCCTGGACCAGCGAGTCGAGGAAGGTGTTCGCCGCACCATAGCCGGCCTGCCCGGCGGTCCCGAGCACCCCGGACACCGACGAGAACATCACGAACGCGGACAGATCCCGATCGCGGGTCAGCTCATCCAGATTCATCGCGCCAGTGATCTTCGATCGCAGGACCGTCTGCACAGCCTGAGGCGTCAGCGCGTCGATCACGCCGTCGTTGGAGACCCCGGCGGTGTGGATCACGGCCGTCAGCGGCGGGTCGTCAGGGAGAGCCGCCAGCAGTTCGGCGACCTGCGCACGGTCGGCGACATCACACTGGGCGATCGTGACCTGAGCTCCAAGCTCGGCCAGTTCCCGTTCCAGCTCCGCGGCCCCGGAGGCCGACCGGCCGGCCCGGCTGGTCAGCACCAGATGCGTGGCCCCCTTCGCCGCCAGCCACCGCGCGACGTGGCCGCCGAGGGCGCCCGTACCGCCCGTCACCAGCACGGTTCCGCACGGCGTCCAGCCGCCGTCCGCGTCGATGTCGGCGACCAAGCTTCTGGCCAGACGGCGCAGGTACACCCCGGACGGCCGAATCGCGATCTGATCCTCCCGCCAGTCCGCGCCGAGCAGGTCGATCAGGCGACCACCGGCCTGCTCGGCGACCGCGCCGGCCGGCTCGTCTGAGGCCAGGGCTGGAACGTCCACGACTCCGCCCCACCGTCGGGGTTGCTCCAGGCCGACGGCCCGGCCCAGTCCCCACACGGCCGACTGGATCGGGTGATCCAGCATGTCGCCCGGGACCGCGGCCATCGCGTCGATGGTCACGAACCAGACCGGTGCGTCGACGTCGGCGTCCTCGAGCGCCTGTACGAGGACGACCGACAACGCGAGTCCCGCGGGCACGGCGTCGGCCGACGGGAGCATCCGCTCGTCGAGGCCGAGCCAGGACAGCACGCCCCGCACCGGTTCACCGTCGGGACACGCCGCCGCGATCCGCTCCCTGAGTCCAGCCCGATCCAGGCTGGGGCCACCCGAGCCGTCGTCATCGACGACGATCGCGTGGACCCTGGCCCCCCGCGCGGTGAGCGCCTTCCCTGCCGCGTGCACCCATGCGTCGGCGCGGAACGACGCCGGTATCACGGCCAGCCATAGTCCCTCGACCGAGCCGACCGGCACGTCCTCGGCAAGCTTCCAGGTGATCTCGTAGCGCCAGGACTCGATCCCTGGAGCGGTCGTGCCGACCGCTTTGCGTGCCTCGTCCAGCTGCTCGGGGGACACCGCTCGACCAGCCACCGCCCCGACGGATGCGACGAGCCGTCCATCGGTATCCCCGACTACAACCGCGACCGCGTCGTCGCGGACCCGGCGCAGCCACACGCGCAGCGATGTGGTCGCCGGTCCGTGCAGCCGCACATCCTTCCAGGAGAACGGCAGGACCGCCGTCTGCGACTCACCGCGCATGGTCATGACAGAAGCGTGCAGCGCCGCGTCCAACAGCGCGGGATGCAGGTGGTAGCCGTCGGCGTCCTGAGCGACGTCGTCGGGCAACGCGACCTCGGCGAAGACGTCGGCGCCACGGCGCCACGCCCGGCGCAGGCCCTGGAAGGTCGGCCCGTAGGCGTACCCCTCGCCGGCAAACCATTCATACGCTCCAGCGATCTCCATCACCTCGGCGTCGGGTGGCGGCCAGGTCGCCAGCGTGTCGGCATCCGGCTGAGCGTCGGCGACGTCGCTGTCACCGGCAGTTCCCGGCCCGAGCAGGCCCGTCGCGTGCGTGGTCCACGGCCGCTCGCCGCCGTCGTCGCCGCCGGATTCCGCTCGGGAGTACACCGTCAGCTCACGCCGGCCATCAGCGTCGGGCGCCCCCACCACCACCTGAACGCGGACGCCGCCGCGCTCGGGCAGCACGAGCGGAACGTGCAGTATGAGCTCGTCGACCCGCCGAGCGCCGACCACCGTCGCCGCATGGTTCGCGAGCTCCACGAACCCGGTTGCCGGCAGCAGGACGGTGTCCATCACGGCGTGATCGGCAAGCCACGGCTGGTCCTCGACGGACAACCGCCCGGTGAGGACGACGCCGTCGCCGTCCGCCCGGTCGACCCGCACGCGCAGCAGGGGGTGACCCGCCGCGTCGAGGCCTACGGAGCCCGGGTCGGACAATGTCCGGTCTTCGCGCCGCCGT
>NZ_CAKKTK010000141.1:0-4767 GCF_920656135.1 Frankia sp. Cppng1_Ct_nod
GGATCAGCTCGGAATACGCAAGCCGGGACGCGATCGGGAAAGTGCCCCCGCCGCGGCGGGTCAAGAGACGGGTGCGGAGCATAGCAATGGAGAAGATCGAGCTTTCGGCCGGAACGATCGAATACGAGGACAGTGGTGGCGACGGGCCGGTGATCGTTCTGCTGCACGGGCTCCTGATGGACACGTCGCTCTGGGAAGAGGTGATTACCGATCTCCGCGGCCACTATCGGTGCGTGGCACCGACGCTGCCCCTGGGCGCCCACACCCATCCGATGCCAGCGGACGCGGACCTTTCGCTGCGTGCGATTACACGGCTCGTCGCGGAATTCCTCGAGCGCCTCGATCTGAACAACGTCACCCTCGTCGGCAATGACACCGGTGGCGCGCTCGTCCAGTTGCTCATCTGCGAGGGCGCCGCACGCGTCGATAGAATTGTGCTTGCCTCCTGCGACGCGTTCGACAACTTCCCACCGGGCTTGAGCGGTAAAACGCTGGTGCTGACCGGAAAGCTCTCGCCCACGATGTTCGGTCTGTTCATGCAGCAACTACGCCTCAAGCCGTTCAGGCGGTTGCCGATCTCCTTTGGCTGGTTGACCAAGCGTGGCGATGCCGCCACCGCTCGCTGGCTGAAACCGATCCTGCACCAGCGCGAGATCCGCCGCGACGCGGTGCACGTCCTACGCTCGATCTCGGCAGAGCGCAACCTCATGCTCGAGGCCGCGGAGTGCCTCGCCACCTTCGACGGGCCCGCCCTCGTCGTCTGGGCTGAGAAGGACCGCGTCATGCCTCCGGAGCATGGGCGTCGTCTCGCCGAACTCCTCCCGAAAGGATGGCTCGTCGAGATACCGGACAGCTACACGCTCCTCCCTCTTGACCAGCCCGCCAGGCTCGCGCAGCTCATCCGGGAAATGCACCTGCAGTGACCGACTAAGTGGTCTCGCTCGTAGGTCCTTCGGGGGTTGGTCAGGCTGCCTGTGGGGTGGAGGATTGTTCTTGTCGGTCGGGTGTGTGCCGGTCGAGTCTGGCTAGTAGATCTTCCAGGTCGGTGGTGGTGAACTTCCACTGGAACGGCTGTGCCGTGGCGTTGTAGCGGTCTTCGAATGCTCGGAGCCGGTCGGGGATCTGGGTCAGGTCGGTGAAGTCGTTGGGTGAGACGACCGTGCGCTGGACAACGGAGAAAAAGATCTCCACCTGGTTCAACCAGGAGGCGTGGACAGGGGTGTGGACCATGACCGCGTTCGGGAACGCAGCGGCAGCGTGCCTGGATGGAGGTCTTCTCATCGCAGGAGATCACGTACTCGTTGTCGCCCAGCCCGACGCCGTCGAAGGTACGGGCGTACAGGTCCAGGACCGCGGCGGCCGGCCGGACCGTTTGCGGTCGGCCAGCCCGGCGATGCCGTGGTCGGCGAACCGGCCCCGCCAGGTACGGACCGTGTCCACCGTGAGGCGGACCTGCCGGGCGATCCGGGCGTTGGACCTCCCCCGCGCCGCCGCCAACACGATCTGAGCGCGGACCCTGTCCTGATAGGGGGTTTTGTGGCCGTAGGCCCTCGTTTTCAGGAGGCGACGTTTACCGGCACGCAACGTCACCGGGCGGGCGGACGTGACGGGTATGAGGGGCGATTCCTTCCAGAACAGATCAGGATGATCGCCATCTTTCGTTTGGGAGCGAGCGTGACGCTGGGCGTGTCGACCACGGCCAGTTGCCGTTACATAGGGCTACGAGTAGTTACGCGGAAAGGCTCAGTGACACGTTAGGTCCACCACGATGCGGAACAGCGGTGTCGAGGCCGGTTTCAGGCGATCGCGGTGATGTCTCCGTCGTCGAAGTAGATCGCTTGATGTAGCCGGCCGCCCAGAGCGGCGGCGAACCGGGCGACCACGTCCTGGCCGGAGATCTTGCCCTGTTCGATCTGCGAGACCCGGCCCTTGGTGACGCCCATCCGCTCGGCCACCTGCTGCTGGGTCAGGCCCCGCGTCCGGCGCACCTCGGCGAGCCGGTGACCGACCGAGACCGCCAGGAGTTCCTGCTTGCCGGCCTCGACCGCGTCCTCGCCGCCGGCCCGGGCGACCTGCTCTGCGCGGATATCTGCCCAGCGCACGTGACCACTCATCGCCGATCACCTTCCTGGCCGCGTTCCATCAGATAGGTCTTGTAGCGTTGTTCCGCCAACGGGATCGCCTCCTCGTACCAGGCGTTCCACCGTCCGGCTTTGTCTCCGGCGACGAGCAGGATAGTCGAACGCCACGGATCGAAGCAGAACAAGATCCTTACAGTTCTTGGTCGGAGTTCTTTCAGGTTGGGGAGCGACGAACCCGTGATCGTGTCCACCAGTGGTCTGCCAAACCCAGGGCCGGCCTCCGCGAGCAGGTCGATCGCTTGGACGACACATGCGTGCGTCGCGGCGTCCAGACTGTCGATCCACGCGCGGACCTCGTTGACGAGGTAGACGTCCCACTGCTGTCCGTCCACCCAGCGAGTATAGCTTCCGGTAAACCATGCCGCGGCGGACGCGAATAGCTCCCGGACAGTCGACTACGGCCGGTAGCTGCCGGTGTGTCGTGTTTCGCGGTCGCGCCCTCCCGAAGCCGGTGGCCACCCGGGGTCGCGGTGGTGTCGGCGGTGTCGGTGGTGTCGGCGGGCATCACGAAGGCCGGCGCGAGGTGCCGGATCCGGTGGCGAGCCGTAGGCGGTCGATGAGTTTGGTGAGGTTGCGGACCTGGGTCGAGTCGCGGCCGAAAGTGGCTACCAGGATCCGGTGGACGCCTTCGAGCTCGATAAGGGCTTCGTCGTGGTGGCCGGCGGCGGCGAGCAGCTGGGCGATGGTGATGCGGGCCTCGCGGATCCTGTCCGGTTCGTCGTCGCTAGCGGCCGAGTCGGCGTTCTGGACGTAGAACCGCAGCTGCGCGAGGGCCTTGTCGGGTTGGCCGGCCTGCGCATAGGCGATGCCGGCATGGTAGGCGCAGTCGAGCACATAGGGATGGCTCGGCTCCAGCCGGTACCGGCGGTACTCGTGGCCGACATTGTCGAACAGAGCGGCCGCGCGGGTGTACTCGTCGGCGAAAAACAGTGTGGCGGCGAGGAGATGTCGCAGCTCCAGACCGCGGACCGGGTCCAGCGCCCCCGTTCCACACTCAGGAAGACCCACAGGTGGCTCAAGGACCTCACGACGGAGCTGCGGGGACAGCGGATGGACGCCTGGAGATCATCGCCGACTTCGGTGGCGAACGACTCGTCATCGGTTGAATACCACGATGCGGCGGAACTTCGAGACGGCGGATACGGCAGACTCGACGATGTGCTGCGGGTGGGGTTGACCGGTGGGATCGGCGCGGGCAAGAGCGCGGTGGCGCAGCTGCTGGCCGACCATGGTGCTCATGTGATCGACGCGGACGCGATCGCCCGGGAGGTGGTCGCGCCGGGAACGCCGGGCCTGGCGGCCGTCGTCGGGGAGTTCGGGCCGCATCTGCTGCGCGCCGACGGCAGCCTGGACAGGGAGGCGCTCGGCACGGTCGTGTTCGCCGATCCGGACGCCCGCCGCCGACTGGAGGCGATCACCCATCCGCTTGTCGGGGCGGAGGCGGCCCGCCGCATGGCGCAGGCTCCCGCGGACGGAATCGTCGTGTACGACGTGCCGTTGCTCGTCGAGGCCGGTCTTGCCGCCGGCTACGATCTGGTCGTCGTGGTCGAGGCGCCCCGGGAGGTCCGTCTCGCCCGGCTTGCGGGGCGGGGGCTCCCGCGGGAGCAGGCGGAGGCGAGGATGGCCAACCAGGCCACCGACTCCGCCCGCCGGGCGGTCGCGGACATCCTCGTGGACAACGCCGGCACCATCGACGACCTGCGGAGCGGGGTGGACGAGGTGTGGTCGCGGCTGCTGGCCGTCCAGTCCATCCAGTCCGATCAGCCCGAGTGGTCGGCGCGGCCGGCTGGGTGAGGGCACCGACCCGTGGCATTCACGGAACAGAGCGGCCCGGACGGAAACTGTCGGTGCCCTGTGGTGTTGTAGGACGCGTGCGCCCCACCACTGAAATCGAGCGTTCCACCGCACCGTTTCGCGTCGTCTCGGATTTCGAACCGTCCGGTGACCAGCCGGCCGCCATCGCCGAGCTGGCCCGTCGGATCCGCGGTGGTGAGAAGGACGTCGTGCTGCTCGGTGCGACCGGCACCGGCAAGTCGGCGACCACCGCATGGCTCGTCGAACAGGTGCAGCGACCGACGTTGGTGATGGCGCCGAACAAGACGCTGGCCGCGCAGCTCGCCAACGAGTTCCGCGAGCTGTTGCCGCACAACGCCGTCGAGTACTTCGTGTCGTACTACGACTACTACCAGCCCGAGGCGTACATCGCCCAGACCGACACCTACATCGAGAAGGACTCGTCCATCAACTCCGAGGTGGAGCGGCTGCGCCACTCGGCGACGATGAGCCTGCTGACCCGTAGGGACGTGGTGGTCGTGGCGAGCGTGAGCTGCATCTACGGCCTGGGCACGCCGCAGGAGTACGTCGAGCGCATGGTCCGGCTGCGGGTCGGGGAGGAGATCGACCGTGACCGGCTGCTGCGCAGGTTCGTCGATGTCCAGTACACCCGCAACGACGTGGCCTTCACCCGCGGGACGTTCCGGGTCCGCGGTGACACCGTCGAGGTGTTCCCCGTCTACGAGGAACTCACCGTCCGCATCGAGATGTTCGGGGACGAGATCGAGCGGCTGACCTATCTGCACCCGCTCACCGGTGAGGTCGTCCGGGAGGCGCAGGAGGTTTTCGTCTT
>NZ_CAKKTK010000142.1:0-4419 GCF_920656135.1 Frankia sp. Cppng1_Ct_nod
GCCGCAAACGACTTACACCGACCGTCCGGCGACAACCCGCGCTGCCGACTGAACTCCACGAACAGCGTCGGTGTCCCCATCACGGCGGCGCCGCCCACCAGCGCCAGCGAACACTCCCCCGCCCGCAACGCCCGCACCGCCAGATGCAACGCCACCAACGACGACGAACACGCCGTATCCACCGTCAACGCCGGACCCTCAAACCCGAACGAATACGCGATACGACCGGACATGACACTGCCGGTGTTACCGGTCAGCACGTATCCCTCGTAGTTTTCGGCGACCTTCTCAAGCAGTGCGGAGTAGGTCTGCCCACCTGCGCCGACGAAGACGGCTGTCGGCGTCCGCCGCAGCGAGTCCGGGTTCATGCCGGCGTGTTCGAACGCCTCCCAGGACGTCTCCAGCAACAACCGCTGCTGCGGGTCCATCGCCGACGCCTCACGGGGCGAAATATCGAAGAAACCGGCGTCGAACTCGGTGGCGCCTGGGACGAAACCACCTTCCCGCGTGTACGACTTCCCCGGACTGTCCGGGTCCGGGTCGTAGAGATCGGCCAGATCCCAGCCCCGGTCCGTCGGAAATCCGGATATGCCGTCGCCACGCGAGATCAGCAGGTCCCACAGGTCCTCCGGGGTGCGCACGCCGCCCGGGAAGCGGCAGGCCATTCCCACGATCGCAATCGGATCGTCGGTTTCGGCGTCGGGCACTGACGCCCGTCCCGAAGCCGTCGAACTGTCCACCTGGCCGTCGTCACCGGCCAGCGCGGACAGGAGATGGTCGGCCAGATCGGTGGGCGTCGGGTAGTCGAACGCCAGTGTTCCGGGCAGCCGTAGGCCGATCGCGGCCGTCAGACGGTTGCGCAGTTCGACCGCGGCCAGCGAGTCAAACCCCATGCCCCGGAACACCCCGGTCGCCTCGACGGTCTGGCCGGACGGGTGACCGAGGACGACGGCCGCCTCACCGCGCACCAGGTCGAGCATGTGGCGGCGGCGCTCGTCGATGCTCATCGCGGCGAGCCGCTCGACGAGCGCCCCCGCTCCCGCGTCCCGGGGCCGGGTCCGGCCGCGCGAGGACGTCCGTCGGGACGCCGGGACCAAATCCTGGAGTACGGCGGGGGCGCTGTCCGCGCGCCGCAGGGCGGCGAGATCGAGCCGCAACGGCGCCGTGTAGGCGGCGCCCGTCCGCAGGGCGGCGTCGAACAGGGCGAGGCCCTGCTCGGCAGAGAAGGGGATAATGCCGCCGCGCTCGGCGCGCCGACGGTCTGCATCGGACAGGTGCGCGGTCATGCCGTGGCTCTGCTCCCACAGTCCCCAGCCGATCGACGTCGCCGGCAGGCCGGCTGCGGCGCGGTGGGACGCGAGCGCGTCGAGGAACCCGTTCGCTGCCGAGTAGTTGGCCTGGCCCGGCGATCCGAAGATCGCGGTCGCCGACGAGAACAGCACGAATGCCGACAGGTCCAGGTCGCGGGTGAGTTCATGCAGGTTCCAGGCCGCGTCGACCTTCGGCCGCAGCACACGGTCCAGGCGGTCGGGGGTCAGCGAGCCGACCATGCCGTCATCGAGGACGCCGGCGGCGTGCACGACCGCGACGAGCCCGGCGTCAGGGCGGATCGCCGCGAGCGCGTCGGCGAGCTGGTCACGGTCGGCGACGTCGCATGCCGCAAGCTCCACCTCGGCGCCGAGCTCGACCAGCTCGTCGCGCAGCGCGACGGCCCCCGGCGCGTTCGCGCCGGACCTGCTCACCAGCATCAGGTGCCGCGCGCCGTGCCGGACCACCAGATGCCGCGCGACGAGGGCACCGAGCGAGCCGGTCGCACCGGTAACCAGAACGGTGCCAGTGCTGTCACCCAGCAGCGGGCGGGAGACCTCGCGGGCGGGTTCATCGGAGGTGGCGCCGGCTGCGCCACCCGGCATCGTCAGAACGATCTTTCCGATGTGGCGGGCCTGACTGAGGTCGCGCAGGGCATCCACGGCATCACGCACCGGGACGGCCTTGACCTCCGCCGACCTGCGTAGGCCGGCGCGGAATAGCGCGACCAGCTCGTCGAGTATCTGGCCGATGCGCTCATATCCGGCGTCCAGAATGTCGAACGGCAGGTAGCGCGCGTCGGGACGGGCGTCGGGACGGGCGTCGGCGAGCGCGTCAGCCGGCCGGACGTCAGTCTTGCCCATCTCCAGAAACCGCCCGCCGTTGGCCAGCAGGCGCAGGGACGCGTCGACGAAGTCGCCGGCGAGCGAGTTCAGGACGATGTCGACGCCGCGACCGGCGGTGATCTCCGCGAATCGTGTCTCGAAGTCGAGGGTGCGCGAGGACGCGAGGTGGTCCTCGGGGATGCCCTGCGCCCGGACGGCTTCCCATTTCGCCGGGCTCGCGGTCGCGAACACCTCCAGGCCAAGCCACTGGGCAAGGGCGACCGCGGCCATACCCACGCCGCCGGCCGCCGCATGGATGAGGACCGACTCGCCGGGCTGGGCGACGGCCAAGTCGGCCAGCCCGTAGTAGGCCGTGAGGTAAGCGATCGGGACGGCCGCGGCCTCCGTGAACGTCCACTCCGGCGGCACGTAGGTGAGCAGTTGACGGTCGGTCACCGCCACCGGCGCGATCTGGCCGGGCAGCAGTCCCATCACCCGGTCGCCAGGGGCAAGGTCGGCGACGTCGGGCCCGACCTCAAGCACGATGCCGGCGCCCTCGGCGCCCATGTCCGCCTGGCCGGGATACATGTCGAGCGCGATGAGGGCGTCGCGGAAGTTGAGGCCCGCCGCGGACGTTTCCACCCGCACCTGCCCCGCCGCCAGCGGAACCCGCGCGGCGGGATGCGGCTCGGCCACCAGGTTCTCCAGCGTGCCACGCCGGGACACGCTCAGCCGCCACGGTGAGCCGTCCTCGGGGATGGCGAGGCCGGCCCGCGCCCCGCCGGGTGTTCCGGTGGACACGCCGCGCGGCGCTCCGGACGCATCGATCCGCGCGAGGCGCGGTGCCAGGACGCGACCACCGCGCAGGGCGCACTCTCCATCGGCCAGTCCCTCGACCACGGCCGCGAGCCCACGCCAGGCGGGCGGTGCCGTGTCCGCGGCTGGGTCAAGGTCCACCAGTGCGACGCGCCCGGGGTGTTCGGTCCGCGCCGACCGGGCGAGGCCCCACACGGCGGAGCGGGCGAGGTCGGCGACGGCCGAGTCGGGGCCGGTGGCCACCGCTCCCCTGGTGACGACGGTAAGTGTCGCCGCGGCGAAGCGCTCGTCCACCAGCCACTCCTGGAAGAGGAGCAATGCCCCGTTGGCGGCGGCGTGGACGTCCCGCGTGGTGATCGGCGTCGGTCGGTCGAGGTAGGGGGCCATCACATGCGCGGGCACAGGGGAACCCGCATCGATCGCCGCCCGCAGCTCGCCCAGATCGCGGTAGGCCGGCACTCCCCCGCCATCGACGTCGCCGACAAGGACGATATGACCGGTTTCGCCGACTGGGCGGGGATGGACATCCACCCAGTCCAGCCGGTGAAGCCACTCGAACACCGATTCGGCGCGAGCGGTCGCGGCGACCCGGGGGTCGGCGACCGCGCGCAGTTCGAGCGAGTCCACGACGAGAACCGGTTCGCCCGTGGCGTCCGCGGCGACGATGGCCAATGAGCCGCGCTCGGCACGGGAGATCCACACCCGCAGCACGTCCGTCGCCGACCCGAGCAGGGTCACGCCGCTCCAGCTGAACGGCACGCGTGCCTGGTCGTCGTCACCGAACAATCCGGGAAGGGCCAGGACGTGCAGGGCGGAATCGAGCAGCGCCGGATGGATGATGTATGCCTCATCGGTGTTCCGCCGGTCGTCGGCGAGCTCGGCTTCGACGAAGATCTCCTCACCCCGTCGCCAGGCGGACCGCAGCCCCTGGAAGGTGGGGCCGTAGTCGAAGCCGGCTTCGCGCAGAAGGTCGTACAGGTCCGCGACGTCGACGCTCTCGGCCCCGGACGGCGGCCACTCCCGCATGAGCTCGCCGGGAACGTCCCGCGCGGCGGTTTCGATCATGCCTACCGCGTGGCGGATCCACTGTGAGTTGGTGGCCTCAGCGGACTCCGAGCGGGAGTGCACGCTCACCGCTCGCCGGCCCGAGGAGTCGGGGCGGTTCACCACGACCTGTATGTCGACCGGCTCGCGGGCTGGAAGAGCGAGCGGCGTGTGCACGGTCAACTCGGCCAGCCGATCGCACCCGACCTGCTCAGCCGCGGCGAGGACGATGTCGAGGAACGCGGTCCCGGGCAGGATCGCGGCCCCCAGGATCGTGTGCTCCGCCAGCCACGGCTGGGTGCCGCGGGAGATACGGCCCGTGACGACAAGCTCGTCCCGATCGGCGATGCTGACCGAAGCCCCGAGCATCGGGTGCGCAAGGCCGCCCGCGCCCGCCGAAGGCGTCTCGCCGTCATGGCTGATGTCG
>NZ_CAKKTK010000143.1:0-3780 GCF_920656135.1 Frankia sp. Cppng1_Ct_nod
GACACCATCGGCCCCGGCGGCGAACGCCTTGCTCCGACCGTCTGGCGCCAACGCACGCTGCCGACTCAACTCGACGAACGTCCCCGGCGACGACATCACCGTGACCCCACCCGCCAGCGCCATCGAACACTCCCCCGCCCGAAGCGCCTGAGCCGCCAGATGCAACGCCACCAACGACGACGAACACGCCGTGTCCAGCGTCAGAGCAGGGCCCGTCAACCCCAGCGTGTACGCCACCCGCCCCGCGATGACGCTCGCGGTGTTTCCGGTCAGCAGGATGCCCTCAAGGTCCTCGGGCATGTCACCTACCGGTGGCGCGTAGTCGTGGTACATCATCCCGGCGAAGACGCCGGTGTCGCTGCCGCGCACTGTCAACGGGTTGATCCCCGCGCGTTCGAACGTCTCCCACGCGACCTCCAGCAGCAGCCGCTGCTGCGGGTCCATCGCGAGCGCCTCGCGCGGCGAGATGCCGAAGAAGGCGGCGTCGAACTCGGCGGCGTCGTACAGGAAGCCGCCCTCGCGGGCGTACGTCCGGCCGGGAGCGTCAGGCTCCGGGTCGTAAAGGTCGTCGTCCCAGTCGCGGTCCGTCGGAAAACCTGAGATGGCGTCGCGACCCTCGGACACGAGCCGCCACAGGTCCTCCGGCGACCCGACCCCGCCCGGATAGCGACACGCCATCCCCACAATGGCGATCGGCTCGAGCGGGTCGCCGCCGCCGGCCGACGTCCGCGCCGCGGAGCGCCGTGGGGACGGCCCCCCGTCCCCGCCGACCAGCGCGTCCTCGCCGAACATCTCCTCGAGGAGACGGCCGGCCAGCGCGTCGACCGACGGGTAGTCGAACACCACCGTCGGCGACGGACGCAGACCCGTCGCGCGGACGAGCTGGTTCCGCAGCTCCACGGCGGTCAACGAGTCGAACCCGATGTCCTTGAACGCGCGATCGCCCGCGATCGCCTCGGGGCGGGCGTGGCCGAGCACCGCCGCGACCTGGCGCCGCACGAGGTCGACCATGGCGGCGGCCCGGTCGGCGGCCGATAGTCCGCGCAGCTCCTCGGCGAGCGGGGACACGCCACGGTCGGCCCGCGGGCCGCTGTGCGCGACGCGACCAGCCGCATCCGACCCGGTGGTCTGGACGGTGGCGCTCCCGGGCCGGTCCGCCGCGGCGGACCGACGCCGACCCTCGCACAGGAGGCGCGTGAACGCGCCCGCGGGGGAATTGTCGTCGGGCTCCGCGTACACGGCGGCGGCCTGGTATCGCATCGGGACGATCAGGGCCGCCCCGACGTCGGTTCCGGCCGTAGCCTCACCAGGCTCGCCGGCCTCGACGGTTTCGCTCGCTTCCTCGACGGAACGATTGGAGATCGCGATGGCGGTATCGAACAGAGCAAGGCCGAGCTCGCGGTCGAGCGGCACCACCCCAACCCGCGCCATGCGGTCCAGGTCCGTCCGGGACAGCGTCGAACCCATCCCGCCGCTCGGCGACCACAGACCCCACGCGAGAGACAGGGCCGGCAGGCCGCGCGCTCGCCGGTACGCGGCGAGCGCGTCCAGACTGGTGTTGGCCGCCGCGTAGTTCGCCTGCCCCGCCGCCCCGATCAGGCCGGCGATCGACGAGAAGAGCACGAAGGCGTGCAGATCGAGATCCGCCGTCAACTCGTGGAGGTTCCACGCCGCGTCGGTCTTCGGACGCATGACGGTGTCGACGCGGTCCGGCGTCAACGACGTCGTGACGCCGTCGTCGAGAACGCCGGCGGCGTGCACGACCGCCATCAGCGGGTGCGCGAGTGGCACCGTCGCGAGTGCGGCGGACAGCTCGTCCCGGTCCGCCGCGTCGCACCCCACTGTGGTCACCGTCGCGCCGAGCGCGCGAAGATCCTCGGCGAGTTCGGCCGCTCCCGGGGCGTTCAGGCCGCGGCGGCTGAGCAGCAGGAGGCTGCGCACGTGGTGCTCGGTCACCATGTGGCGCGCGAACAGGCCGCCGAGCGCGCCGCTCGCGCCGGTGATCAGCACGGTTCCGTCCCCGCCGAACGGCGCGGGTTCCGTCGCGGCCCGCGCCTCACCTCCCGACGCGGACCCGGTGGCAGGCTCAGCGGTCGTGAGCCCGACTGTTGTGGCGCCGGCGGCCATGGTGCCAGTCCTCGACCCCGCCGTGGGACTCGTCGTCAACGTCGGGCAAGTGTCACGGGGGCGGCGGACGAGGCGAGGCGCAACGATCTGTCCGTCCCGCACGGCCACACGCGGCTCGCCCGTAGCGATCGCCGCCGGAATCGCGGCCCACGAGCGGTCGTCGAGGGCCATCTCGACGACGACAAGCCGGCCGGGATTCTCCGTCTGAGCCGAGCGGAGCAGGCCCCGGGCGCCAGAGGTTACGAGGTCGTCGTCCTGACCTGTGATGACCACGAGCAGGGACGACGCGAACCGCTCGTCGGCCAGCCACTGCCGCAGCGCCTCGAGCGCGAGCCCGGTCAACGCCCGGACCGACTCCGCCGACGGCATCTGGGAACGGTCCGCGTGGTCGTCGGCCGGGCGCAGGTCCAGGACGACCGTGGACGGCGCCTGGCCTCCGACATGGCGGGCGTCCCAGGGCGTCAGATACTCAGGACGGGCGGAGTCGGCGTACGGCGCCACCGCCAGCTCGGTCGTCTCCGGTGCGGCCGGCTCGGTCTCGACGGGCAGCCAGGTCAGTGCGAACAGGGATCTGTCGACCGCCGCGTCGCCGACGGCGGACGCGACGGCGGAGAGCGGCCGCCACGTCAGCGACTCGACCACGGCGACGGGCACTCCGGCGGAGGTCGCGAGCTCGACACGGGTCCTGTCCCCGTCGATCCACCGGCAGTGGACCCGCAGAGTCGGCGTCGCCGCCGGAGCCGACAGGGGTATGGTCCGAAGTCCCTCCGGCGCGGCGACCGAGACACCTGACCAGTGGAACGGCACGGACATCTGGCGCGCGCCACCTGCCGCCAACAACGGATGCAGCGCGGCGTCGAACAACGCCGGGTGAATCACGTAGCCCCACGAATCGACATGACCGCGCGCACCCGCGGCTTCGGCGCCCGTCGTGGTGGCTTCAGGTGCCGCCACGCCGTCGGCGGCGGTGCCAACGGAAACCTCGGCGTAGACACTTCCATCGCCGTGACGCCACATGCGTCGCAGTCCCTGGAACGCCGGCCCGTACCGGTAACCGCTGTCGGCGAGCTCGTCGTACACGGCGGCGACGTCGACTTCGGCGACGTCGGCCGGCGGCCACACGTCAAGACCGGTCGAGATCTCCGGGGCGGTCTGGCCGGACGTGGTCAGCAGGCCGGTCGCGTGCCGGGTCCACCCACTGTCGTCCGGGCCGTCCACCCCACCGCGCCCGCCCACGAGGTCGACGCCGGCATGGGATTCGCCGGCGCCACCGCGCGGCGCGTCCGCGGGGCGGGAGTAGATCGTGACCTCCCGGCCGCCACGCTCGTCCGGCCCCGACACCACGACCTGCACGACCACGCCACCGCTGTCGGCGGCAAGCACCAGCGGAACGGCCAACGCCAGCTCCTCCAGCCGGCCACACCCCACCTCGGCACCGGCACGCAGGGCGAACTCGACGAACACCGTCCCCGGCAACAGGGTCACACCCGCAACCACATGATCAGCCAGCCACGGCTGCGCGCGCGTCGACAGCCGCCCCGACATGATCAGCCCACCGTCATCCGCCCGCTCCAGTGCGGCCCCCAGCAACGGATGCTCCGCCGGTCGCAGACCCACCCCCGACACGTCCGCCGCCCGTCGGCCGGCGTCGAG
>NZ_CAKKTK010000144.1:0-695 GCF_920656135.1 Frankia sp. Cppng1_Ct_nod
ATGGCGCCGAGCGAGTCTACTATCCGGGAGGTCCTCACGAATGTCGACGCGGACGTGCTGGACCTCATCGTCGGCGCCTGGCTGCACGAATGCGCGACACGTGACCGCGACGAAGACCTGGTCATCGCACTGGACGGCAAGGTCCTGCGCGGGGCCTGGACCGACGAGAACAGGCAGGTCACGCTGTTCGCCGCCATGATCCACGAAGTGGGCGTCGTTGTCGCCCAGACCCTGGTCCCCACCAGCACCAACGAGATCACCCAGGTCGAGAACCTCGTGAAGAACCTCAAGCACAGGCGCGGACGAACTATCGTGACAGCGGACACCGCCCACACCCAGTTCAGGACCGCCATCCTGCTCCACAAACGCGGAATCGACTACGTCCTAACTGTCAAGAAAAATCAGCCGACCCTCCATCGACAGATCTTCGAGCGTGTCCTCAGGATTCTCCAGGAAAATCCTGGCCACGAGGAAGAGGAACGATCTCACGGGCGCATCAAACGCTGGGCCGTCTGGACCACCACCGCCGACGGCATCCGATTCCCATTTGCTCGGACGATCGCTGTCATCCGCCGCGAAGAGTTCGACCTCGAAGGTAACCGCCTCACCAAAGAATACGCCTTCGTCATCACCAGCCTGCGCGGAGAACGTGCCACACCGGCCGCCATCCACACCCACGTCCGCATGCACTGGGG
>NZ_CAKKTK010000144.1:830-2279 GCF_920656135.1 Frankia sp. Cppng1_Ct_nod
AATAGAAAACGTGCGACACGAGGTCGCACGGAGTGAGAGAGCGAAACGATGGGAGGGTCGAGTGATCGACGATTTCGCTCCGGGCTAGTGCTCAAAGCCCGTCCCCGCCTTCGGCATGCGTCGCGGGTAACTGCGGGGTGTGGAGCCCGAGGGAAAGCCCAAGGGTCGGCGTTCCATCCGCTGGCTACAGGCAAGGGGAAGGCCGGAAAGGGTGAATACAAGTGAAGTCTCGATGAAGCCCCGTCAATTCCCAGCTCCGGAGATGGGACGTGCAACTGGAGTCTAGGGCCTGCCGTTGAGAAACGGCAGTGGTGGCTGAAGTGTTTTCGTCAGCCATGAGAGCACCACGGCCCCGGGGTATAGAGAACACCCGACACCGGCCGGGACTCATCCGTGTGAAACGTGGCAACCCCGTCACGGTCCGGCAGGACTGACCGCCTGCCGGTAGGCCGACCGCGAGGAAGGCGGAACCCCGTGCGGGCACAGGACGGCCAAGAAGCGAATGGTGGCATGCCGAAAGGCGACAGGAAAGTGGGGCAGACGGCTGATCCTTCCAGATGGCCGCCCCATATAACTGGCCGCATACCAGACCCGTGTCTGGACCCGAAAGGGAGCTGACATGAGCCGGGTGGCCCTTTGACGAGTCCATGCCCACAGACAGCCTGAATCCGACGGACAAGTTAGGCGCCAACACGATGGACACGACAACCACGGCGATCGATGTCGTGGGCTCTCGCGCGCCGGATGTCGCGGCGAACGGACCTGAGGACCTACTCGACTGGGACGCCGTCGACTGGCGTACACAGAACGAGCAGGTACGGCGACTACGGCAGAGGATCTTCAAGGCGGCGCAGGCAGGCGACCGGAAACAGGTCCGCAATCTGCAAAGGTTAATGCTCCGCAGCCGAGCCAACACGCTGGTCAGCGTCCGGCAGGTCAGCGAGCGCAACTCCGGCCGCCGCACCGCGGGCATCGACGGGAAGGTCGCGTTGACTTCCCACGCCAGGGCCGAGCTGGCGATGCGTCTGCATCGCCAGTCCATGCATTGGCAGGCGCTGCCCGTACGGCGGGTGTACATACCCAAGAAAGGCGGGAAACGCCCGCTCGGGATACCTGTGATCGCCGATCGTGCCCAGCAGAATCGGGTACGTAACGCGCTCGAACCCGAGTGGGAAGCCCGGATGGACCAGCGCCAGTACGGGTTCCGTCCGGGCCGAGGGTGCCACGACGCGATCCGGATCATCCACACGGTTCTCTGCGGAGAACAAAGCAAAAGATTGTGGGTCCTGGACGCGGACTTGAAATCGGCATTCGACCGGCTCGACCACAACCACCTGCTTCGCATCCTCGGGACGTTTCCCGCCAAGGAACAGATCCGAGGCTGGCTGAAGGCGGGCGTGGTCGATCGTCACCGGTACGCCCCGACCGACGAGGGCACCCCTCAAGGCG
>NZ_CAKKTK010000144.1:3030-4631 GCF_920656135.1 Frankia sp. Cppng1_Ct_nod
CAATGCCGTGAAGCTTATTTCGATCTTGACGGTGGATGATCATGCGGCGTGTGGTGCGAGTGGGTGGAGCCGGATCGTGGCGGGGCCTGAGTGGCGGATCGAGGCGGGCTCGTCGTGCCGCTTGACGCGGTAGCTGTTGTGGCGTGGACGTTTGACGACGCGGGGACAGGTGCGGTGTCGCCTGGGTGGGTTGAGTATGCGGGTGATCTCGGTGTGGAACCGGGGCAGGTGGGCGAGCCAGTCCTCAGGGGGGAATGTCCGCCGTCCCGGTGGCGGAGCGGCGGACCAGGCGTAGGGCGCGGGCGAAGCCGACCCTGTCCGGATCGGCGTCGGCGGCTTCGGCGGCGCGGGCGATCAAGGCCGTGAGCGCGTACTGCACGGTTAGCCAGGCCCACATTTCCTGGACGGCCAGGTCTGGCAGCCGGGAGCGCAGCACCCGGCCGGGGCCACGCAGATGGGTCTTGAGCTGATCGTTCGCGGTCTCCTCCTCCCAGCGCTCGTTGTAACCGGCCGCGATCTCGTCGGCGCGGGCCTCGGCCGGGTCGAGGATCGTGGTCAGCACGACGATCAGCTCGCCGGTACCGTTGCCGGCCCGGTCGGGGATGTCGTACTCGACGACCCTGGCCAGGTGCGCCTCGTCCGGGTCGAGTTCCGTGCCGGCCTTCGCGGCGGCGAGCAGGCCGGCGCGCCGCCGGCTACCGGTGACCACCGGGTTGATCAGCACGGTCAGGAACGTGCCGTCGGGCAGGACCTTCACAACCGGCAGGTTCAGCCCGGTCGGAGCCCGCCAGATCAGGTCCGCGCCGGTGCCCACGGCCAGCGACCAGTTCTCGAACGAGTAGAACCCCCGGTCGGCGGTCAGCACCTCGTCCCGGCCAAGCCGCATCAGCAGCCCGCGGGCCAGCGTCCGTTCCCCGGCCGACCAGCCCCCGACCTCGGCGGCCCGGAACGCGTGCGTGCCGCACTCGGCCAACGCCACGACCCGCAGCTTCGGGAAAGCCGACCGTTTCTCACCCGAGCCGGCGTAGCCGAACTCGGCGGCGTTCTCCTCGGTATCGGGCACATCGACATCGAACCCGTCGATCGCGAGGAGCAGCCGGCCCCGCAGCCACGCCCCCCGTGTCGAGAGCGTCGCGACCTGACCCGCGACCTGCTCGAACACCTCGGCCATCACCGCCCGGCCCAGCCGCTTGCGCGCCTGGGTGATCCCGCTCGCGCTCGGCGGGGCCCACGCCGCGTCCCAACAGCCGAACCGGTCGAGCGACCCGGTCGTCTTCGCCGCGACCTCGGTGTAGTCGTCGTCCGGGAACAGGCACATCCCCAACGTCAGATACGCCGTCACATGCGGCGGGAGCTTCCCGCCCCTGCGCCGCTCACCGACCCCGCAGGCCGCGACCGCCTCGTCCACCGCGTCGCGCGGCACCGCCGTCACCAGCACCCCGACCGACACCTGGTCCGCAGACACCATCGAAGCCACGAACCGCGACCAAACCACCCAGCGGTGCCGATGCCACGCCGCCACGCCGCAAGAGCTCCACGACCAGCACCAAGATCAATCAATCAAGATCGAATTAAGCTTCACGGCATTGCCTCAAGGCGGG
>NZ_CAKKTK010000145.1:0-3550 GCF_920656135.1 Frankia sp. Cppng1_Ct_nod
ATGGATGGTCATGCACATCAGGCTTCGGTGTCAGCCGGTGGTCCGATGGGGCGAGCTTCATGATGAGCGCGGCGCACTGCGGCCAGAACAATTTCACACCGACCGGGGACGCAGGAGCCGTGGCGAACGGAATCATCTCGGCGATGGACCCCAGCGCCGGCGCCGCATGTACGGAAGTGCCAGCCAGCGCCACCCGTTCCTGTAGCTGGCGAGTCTATTTCGCTAACATTCAGAACGCGCAGAACGTCCTTCAGGCGAGTATCAACACCGGCTGAAATCTAGGCATCAGATCGTGAAACCCAATCGACCGAAGATGATACCATTTTTCTCCGCAAGTTCGGAATTTGGACAGTGATGCACACGAAATGGTATATTAATCTTGATCCTGTCATATCCTGGTCGGTCCGGCACCTACGCACAATACAGCCTGGGAACCATCGACCGGACGGCCGCGTCCGGATGAACATGGCTACAACACGCGCGTGGACGGTCCTAGTCGCCAGCGGCCTACTCAGCGGCTGCGGTGGGAACGGACCCGATACAATCGCCGAACGAGTTTACCAGGGCCTTCCCGATGGTGTCACGCCCGCCACCCTTCATGGTAATGAATCATCTATCGCCATCATCGAACATGACCATCGACTCGCTCTGACGTTGTGGGGCAGCGGCTCCTGCCCGCGGCTACCCGTTTCCCTCCACGCACTGAACAGACATTCAATCGAGATAACGGTCGACAAGAAGACCTCCGGCGTGTGCACCGCCGACCTGGGCCCAACCACCAGCGTGATCAAACTTGATCCTGAAGAAATAGATACCGCCTCTGAAGTCGCAATCACATTACATGATTCATGGGATCCCAACCTTCCCGCAACTGAAATCACGGCCCGGCCACGACAACCATAAGACCCCGACGTGCAGCCTGCCGATTCTCCACACGGGCAAGGCGGGCACTCGCCACGACCGCCAGCGAAGGTGGCGGTCAGCCCACGACCGCCTTATGATCATCGTTACCGGTCGATCGTTCCCACTACACCTGTTGTTGTTTCCTCGTAGCGAGTTGCTAACGGTGTGTCGGTTCGTAGAATAGTGACGAAGCCTCGGTAGGAGGAGGGATCTTCTCACAAACCTCTCGACACCAGAGCTTCGTTGTCCCAGTCTGCCACGGCGTTCCTCGACGAGGATGGCGTCGGGTCGGTGCTGTCACCGCTGACCTGCTGCGACAGGGCGGGTGACGCTGCCGGACCTCCGTCGGTCGACGCTGACCTGCTCGACTATTTCGCCGCGGTTCCCGACCACCGCGCCCAACGTTGGGTGGACCCACCCGTTGGCCGCCGTGCTGGCGCTGTGCGTCGCCCTCGACCGGCCGACATAGGAACACGCCCGGCTCACCGGCACACCCGCGGCACGGAGCTCCTCGAAAGCACCGTTCAACATCTGATCTGCGACTATTCGGTGTCCGCGCTCTCGGAGACCTGCTGCAAGAGCGCGCGTGCTTTTCCCATGATATCCAGCGCGGTCTCGGTCGTCGCAAGCCGTGTCTTCAACCGCTCGTTCTCCCGGCGGAGCTTCTCCAACTCGATCTGCTCCGCCGACTTCACCGGCTTCTTCTCCGGACCACGGGCCGCGGTACCCGTCCCCCCGCCCAGAACTCCCGCGTCACGAGCCCGGGTCCACTCCACCACATGCGAGGAGAACAAACCCTCCCGACGCAGGATCGCTCCCTTCTCCCCATGCGGGGCGTTCTCATACTTGGCGACAATCCGCAGCTTGTACGCCGTACTGAACACCCGCCGCGACGGACGCGGCGCCGGATCATGCCGGGGCGAGGACCCACCCGGACGCTCCTGCAACTCTGACTCCACGAACACAAGGATCTCCGATCACCCCCTCCGTAGCCAACCCACACCCAGCGGGTGTCTCACTCGAGTCTGGCAGAGAGGGGAACGCGGCGAGGACCATCCGCTCGGCCAGCCCCACGAACGGCACCGACAGTCCGTTCTTGTAGACGAGCCACAACAATGTGACCACAGCCTCTTTGGTAACCGCTCGACGCCCCTCAGTGCGCCGCACGTATCCCCTGGCCCAAGTCGCGAACATGGTGCGCTTGAGCGCCAGGTACCGGGCGGCATCCTCGGTATGTGGTGCGTTGGCTGGCCCCGTACGTGGTGTGCGGCTGTCTGAATCTCCGGATTCGGCGCCTGGGTGGAGACTGAACGGTTGAGGACAGCCACCATACGCTACATCGGCGCATGGACGTTGGCCCTGTGATGGAGCGCGCTCCGGCGGCAGCAAGCCGCTATCCGCGACCCAGACCCCGCGCGACAACGAAGATCTTTGACGATTCGTCGATAAGTGACCGTCCGTTACCCATACTGGAGCCATGCGGACTGCCCAGAGGAAGATACAAGAAGTAGCAGATCGTGAACAAAAGTTGATCTTCTTGGCGCTAGAAATGATCATTAGGGACGGTTTCCACAACCTGACCTTGGGTCGGCTGGCAGAGGAAGCCGGCTACTCCAAGGGCACACTGTACAACCACTTTACGTGTCGCGAGGACTTGCTGATCGAGCTGTCCACGGAGAGCGCCCGGCGTCAGCTTGACTCCTTTCGGTCCATCGCCGATCTGCCCTGGAGCTGCGTATGGGCGCTGTATGGCCTGGGGTTCGCCTACATACGCCACGCCGAAGTTTCACCGATCTTGTTCGAGTGCAGCATCACGGCACGGACGAATGCCGTCTGCGCGGTCGCGTCCAACGACCGGCTGAGACGGCGTGACCTGGTCGAGTCGCAGATCGCGCAGGTTGTCGGTGCCGTGGTGGAGCGCACCCTGGCCGAAGACGCATATACGAACACCCGGGTGCCGGTCCCGGTCGCGGTGGACACCCTGCGTTCCTCCCTCTTCGGGTATGCCGCTACGCACCTGCTGTATGAGGGCTTTCTGTGGGTGCGCGAGCAGGAGTGCGAGGTCCAGCTGAACGTGCTGGCTTCACTGGTAGGGGGACTTGGGTGGCCCCGACTGGACACCGGCGATCTGGCCACGATCCATGCGATGATCGTTGAACGCGTGACGGCGACCTAACCATCACCCGACCGCTACTCAATGCAGCCAATTGGATGGCGATGGGCTCGCACGGGTAGTCACTATGCACTGTCGGCATGTGTCTGCTTTTTGACTATTGGTCATCTTGTGACTACTAGTCAAACTTCGACGGTTGGTCATAGCATCCAACCTGACAGCCCCTCCCGCCGGGAGGGACTGCGTGAAGGAGGGGCATGCGAATCCGTATCGCCCGCCAGGGCAGTGCGCTCTGGCGAGCATGTATTGATCTTGCGTGTGAGCGGTACACCCACGATTACGGTGCGACCATCACGCCGTCACCCGACTGCTTTGTCGCGCTGTGCGCCGATAGTGCTGACGTCCCACCCGCCCCGCTGGCTTGCGCAGGACTGACCTACGGCGGATCAGAGCCACTGATGACTGAAAACTATGTCGGCCGTCATGCGGTTGACATCCTTACCGACAGGTCGGGGGGGGGGGGGGGGGGGGGGG
>NZ_CAKKTK010000146.1:0-3512 GCF_920656135.1 Frankia sp. Cppng1_Ct_nod
TCCCATAGGGTGACCCGCGCGTCCAGGGCACCAAAGACGGCCGTGGCGCACTCGTCCCACTTGGTCAGATCGTCGCCGCACAGGTCGGCGAGCATCGCCATCGCCATCGGTGTGTGCTTCTCGCCGTCGACCTCGATGTGCCGCGCCAGATAGTCGCGGAACGTGGTTAGCCTGCCGATCTGGTCGTCGTTCCGGATGACCTGGTCGAACATCTCGGGGATCAGTTCCTCTCGACCGAACGTGAACGCCGCGGCGAGGCAGTGCAGCGGCGCGGTCGTGATGAGGTTCCAGGTGGCCGTGACGAAGGCGGCGGCCGCCGGTGGCACCGCGGCGGCGGCGAGCGCCCGGGGCACCTCGGATCCGTCGCGGATCAGATTCAGGAAGTCGATGATCGGCCCGGTGTCGGCACCTGCCTGCCTCATACCGTCGATGTAGAACTCGAAATGGCTGATGTAACCATCGCCGAGCTCGTCGCTCTCCTCGGCCAGGACGATTTCGTTGATCAGTCGGCGGCTCTTCAGTGAACCGCGCGGCACCCACGGAACCTCAACGCAGGTGAGGTTCCGTTGAAGCACCTTGAGCAGCGACATGAAATCCCAGACCGCGAACACGTGGTTCTCGGTAAAGGTGTTGACATCCTCCAGAGTCTTCAAACGGCTGTAGATCGGATGCTTGGTGACCTTCACGCGTACGTTCTCGATTTTCATGTGCAGGTCGTCGATCGCCGAATGCTGTTTGCCCCAATCATTATGAGACATGGCAGTCCGCTCCGTTTCGGGTCGGGATACGGGGATCGGTGCGGGTCGGGGTCGTCCGCGGAGGGTCGAAGGTGCTAACGGAAGGTGAGGTACTCACGGCAAGTAAGGTGCTGGGGCGGAGTCAGGCTCTGATCCTGCTGCGGTCGGCTTCGATCCGGTTGCAACAGAGCCTCTGGCCTGCCAGCGGACCGCAAAATGACGGACATCGCGCTCCTAACCGGGGTGGTTCAAAGCACGCCTCGCTCGGAACTTGGCCGAGGAGCACGCGTCGAGGACCACGCGACAGATGCGGATCTTCATCGTCGCTAACCGTCGCTACTGCTCACATCCCCCTCACCATCACCAAGGTGAGTAGTCGCTGTCCGCCGGCACACCCGTGCGGACCCGCCGTCATCCTCCAGGCTGACAGTGTTGGCGCTGATCCCTTCCTCTGCCGCTGTGCGCGGGGCAGCGTGAGCTAGGCGGTGGGACCGGACGGCCCCGCTCGACGGACGAGGAGAGGGGAGGGCGACCTTGGCACACGTGCTGATCGCGACCACACCGGCCGACGGCCACGTTAACCCGGTACTTTCCATCGCGCGGCACCTCACCCGGCGTGGACACGATGTGCGGTGGTACACCGGGCAGGTCTACCGGGACAAGGTGGCCGGAGTGGGCGCTGCGTACGAGCCGATGCACACCGCCTATGACTTCGGGGGCCTGAGTAAAGAGGAGGCGTTCCCAGCCCACGGGGGGCTGACCGGACTCGCCAGCTTCCGGGCAGGCATGGAGGACATCTTCTACAACACCGCCCCCAGCCAGATGAAGGACCTCCTCGAGATCATCGAGAGGTTCCGGGTCGACGTGATTGTTTCCGATGACATGTGCTACGGCGCGTGCTTCGCTCGGGAGCGCACCGGAATCCCGTTGGCCTGGGTGGGCAATTCGGTCTACATCCTCAACAGCCGTGACACCGCGCCTCTCGGCTACGGACTGGGGCCGGCCTCATCGCGGTTCGGCCGTCTGCGCAACCGCCTGCTCACGCTGGCCGGGGATCATCTCGCGCTGCGTGCTACCCGCAAACGTGCCGACGAGGTCCGGGGCGAAACGGGACTGCCCCGTCTCGGCGCGAGCGTCATGGAGAACATCGCCCGCAGGCCGGACCTGTACCTCGTCGGCACCGTCGAGTCGTTCGAGTTTCCCCGGAGCGACCTGTTTGAGGGGACGCACTTCGTAGGCCCGCTCGACCTGCCGGCAGCGGACACCAGGTTCGACCCGCCCCCGTGGTGGAACGAACTCGACGATGGGCGGCGGGTGGTGTTAGTCACCCAGGGCACGATCGCCAACGATGCGGA
Source organism: Frankia sp. Cppng1_Ct_nod (assembly GCF_920656135.1). NCBI lineage: Bacteria > Bacillati > Actinomycetota > Actinomycetes > Frankiales > Frankiaceae > Frankia > Frankia sp. Cppng1_Ct_nod. The sequence goes on from NZ_CAKKTK010000146.1 coordinate 2,093, forward strand.
ACGGCTGCTCGTCCCGGCCATTCGGGCGCTGGCAGACCTGCCGGTTCTCGTCGTGGTGACCACCGGCAACCGCCCGCTGGACGCCGACACCGCGCGGTCGCTGCCGGCCAACGTACGGGTCGAGCGATTCGTCCCCTACCACCGGCTTCTGCCGCATGTCGACGTGATGGTGACAAACGGCGGGTTCAACGGGGTCAACGCCGCGCTCGCGCACGCTGTGCCGCTCGTCGTCGCAGGAGCGAGCGAGGAGAAGGCCGACGTGGCCGCGCGGGTGAGGTGGGCGGGCGTGGGGATTGCGCTTGGCCGCCGAACCCTGACCCCGCAACGGATCCGGCGTGCGGTCGGCACTGTCCTCGCCGACACGCGCTACCGGCACGCCGCCGCGCGTCTGCGAGAGGAGTACCTGGGCCACGACGGGCCGCGGCGGGCCGCGGAGCTGATCGAAGGACTGATCGGCACCTATGACCCAGCCGCGGAGGCCCCGGTCACTGGAGGCGTTCAATGAAATCCGAAGAGCTGTTGGAGGCGCCCCACGTCGACGTACCGACCATTCCCGCCCCGGTCGACTGCATGTCGCGCCTGGTCGCCGCCGGACGGGTAGCGCCGGTCGTCAAGGTCGACTACTACGGCGGAACCGCCTGGGCGGTCTGCGACATGGACCTTGTGCGTGCGGCTCTGACTGACCGGAGGCTGAGCAAGGACATCGAGCTCACCCCTGACTGGATGCGGATTCCCGGGGTGATGCTCGGCGCGCAGCCCCGCGCCGAGGTCGCCCGCACCATGGTGATGAGCGAGGGGCCGGAACACGCGAGGATCAGGCGGTTGCACGCGGAGATCTTCACACCGCGCAACACGGCTACGTGGGCCGCCCAGCTGGCCCGGCTCGCCGAGGAACTGTTGGACGAGCTGGCCGCCGAGAGCAGCGGCGGCGGCGAAGTGAACCTCGTCGAGCGCTACACCTACCCGCTCCCGCTGGTGTTCATCTGCGAGCTGCTCGGTCTGCAGCCGGAGATGCACGCCGTGATGCGCCGAATCACCGACGACATCATCTATTCGCCGGACCAGACCATACGGGCGGGCAGCGTCGGCGCGCTCGCCGGCGCGGTCGCGGGGTGGGCCAGTGATCCGAGCACGCTGAAGGATGGACTGATCACCGGTCTGCTCGAAGCGGTCGACGGCGAAGCGGCCATCACGGTGAACGAGGTTGTGACATGGACGGTCGGCCTGGTGATGGCCGGCTACGAATCGACGGCGAGCCTGATCGCCGCGGCGATCCTCGAGGCGCTGCGTAAGCCGGCTGACCAACGTCCGCGCACTGAAGCGGAGATCGACGCGTGGATCGAGGAGACCCTCCGGGTGCACCCGCCGTTCCCACACGCGACCTGGCGGTTCGCCACCGAGGACCTCGACCTCGGCGGCT
>NZ_CAKKTK010000147.1:0-3305 GCF_920656135.1 Frankia sp. Cppng1_Ct_nod
CCCTATGGGACGGCATCGTCGCAGCGCTCGACTCCTGACACGCCCAGCCGGTTCTTTACCGTCGCGCTGTCGTACGGCCACCGCCCGGTGGAAGTGACTACCGACCAGGCTGCCGCCTATCCGCGGGTGCTGGACGAGCTGCTGCCCGCAGCCCACCGCATCGACGCCCGGCGGGCGAACAACCGGATCGAATCCGATGCAACAGACCCACAGCATCACCCCGGGAGCGTTATGCGTCAGGCCGCGGATGGCGGCAGTGAACGGATCCACGTCCCCAGCCGCCCACCCACCCGCTAAAAGTGCACGAAACGGCGTTAGACGGCCGCCTGGGCCGTTCGGCGGCGGTGCTCGGGGCGCAGGGACGGATTGCCTGTCAGATGGACGATGCCGGCGATGTCGGTGCCGGGCCGCACCACCGCGTCGATCGCGTCGAGCGTTCCGCTGTCGAGCCGAACGTCGGCCGCATCCAGCGCGTCGTCGAGTTGTTCCATCGTCTTCGGTCCGATGATGGTCGAGGTCACCGCGGGATGGCTGCCGACGAACGCGAGTGAAAGGTGCGTGAGCGACAGTCCCGCCGCAGCGGCGATACCGGTGAGCTGGTCGACCGCGTCGAACCGGACGGATGAGTTCCGGTCGTCCGCCACGCTGCGGCCGCCCCGCGCGGCAAAGAGTCCCCCGGGGGCGAACCTCGACCCGGCCGGCGGCTCCTCGCCGCGCCGGTACTTCCCCGTCAGCCAGCCGCCCGCGAGTGGACTCCACGGGATCACGCCCATCGCGTGGCGCTGACAGGCTGGCAGCACCGCGTCCTCCGCCGAGCGAGCAAAGATTGAGTACTGCGGCTGCTCGCACACGAACCGCTCGCTGTTGCGACGCCGGGCGGCCCATTGCGCCTCGACGATCCAGTCCGCCGGGAACGAGGACGAGCCCAGATACCGGACCTTCCCGTCCCGGACGAGGTCGCTCAGCGCCGCGAGGGTCTCCTCGAGGTCGGTGTCCCAGTCATGGCGGTGCACCTGGAAGAGGTCGATGTGGTCCGTGTCGAGCCGCCGCAGGCTGTCCTCGACGGCGCGGATGATCCACCGCCGCGAGCCGCCCCGCTGGTTGCGGTCGGTGCCCATGGCGTTGAAGCACTTGGTGGCGAGGACCACGTCGTCCCGCCGGCCCTTGATGGCCCGGCCGACGATCTGCTCGCTTTCGCCCTGCGAATACACGTCCGCCGTGTCGATGAAGTTGATACCGGACTCCAGTGCCCGGTCGATGATCCGTACGCAGTCGTCGTGGTCCGAGTTCCCGAGTGCGCCGAACATCATCGCCCCAAGGCACTGACTGCTGACCTCGACGCCGGTGCGTCCGAGCTTTCGATATTCCACCTGTGACTCATCCTCCGTACTCACTCTGGCCTCGACTCCAGCAAACACCCCGGTCAGGAAGCCCAGCGCAGCGCGGTCACCGCCGACGCGGCCGGCCGGCCGGGCCGGGTAGCGTTACCGACCGGCGCGCAGCAGCGTGCCTGGTCACGCTCCGGTCAGCGTGCCGTGCTCCTGGACGACGGTGCCGGCGACGATGGTCGCCCGGTAGCCCCCGGCGGGCCGGCGTAGCCGTGACGCCCCCGTCGGTAGGTCGGACACGAAGACGTCGCGCTGCCAGTCGAGTTCGTCGAGGGCGAAGACGACCAGGTCACCCGCTGCGCCCTCGCGGACGACCCCCCGGCCGGCGAATCCGAACAGGCCGGCGAGCCGCCCGGTCATCTCGTGCACCGCCGCCTCAAGCGTGAGGTCGCCGCGATCGCGGACGTGCCGGGTGAGCGTCAGCGTGGTGTCACCGATCGCGCACATCATCGTCAGGTGCGCGCCCGCGTCGCTGTTCGCGATGACCGACGCGGGATGGACCAGAGTCTCCGCCACACCGTCCGGGTCGGCGTTCAACACGCCCACACCGACGATGCCGGGGTGACAGTCGTTGTCCAGCAGCCAGTCGGCCAGCACGTCGGAGGGATGGCCGGCGCGGGCGGCGACCAGGTCTGCGAGGGTGGATCCCACCCACTTCTCGTTTTCCGGCCGGGTGACGGACACCAGCCGGATTCGCTCCGGATGCCGGTGTGGGATCGGGGTGCGCTTCACCAGGTCCCACTCCTCGCGCGCCCGCGCCCGCCACTGCGGGTCCCGCAACATCGGTTCCTTGGCATCCGCGGGCGACTGGACCATCGGGTGCCAGGTCTCGCGCAGGCCCATCCAGGACATCCCGCCGGCCCAGTTCACGTTGATGTCGTATGTGCGGGGGCTCACCTGGGGGTAGGAGTGGACGCCCCGGGCCTGGACCCCGGCGGCGAAGTCGAGCATGTCACGCGCCCAGCTTGGCCGGTCGTCGGTGTGGAAGATCCCGATCCACGACTGGGTGACGCCACGCGGGCCGAACAGGGCGGCCATCCGCTCGACATCGTCGCGCATCCGCCGGCCCTGGTCGGGGATGAAGGTCATGAAGCGTCCGCGGGCGGCCAGGACGTCGGCGAGCGCGGCAAACTCGGCGTCGTCGGCGATCCGGCTCGGCACCGGCCGCTTGTCGCGGTCCTCGTCGTAGCCGAGGGAGGTCGACATCCCGGCCGCGCCGGCGGCGAGAGCCTGGTCCAACAGCGCCGCGATGCGGGCTCGCTCGTCCTCGCTCGCCGGCCGGTCCCAGGCCTGGTCGCCGAGGACGTACTGGCGCAGCATGCTGTGCCCGACCAGATTGGCCACGTTGAGTCCGAAGCCGCCGCGGGTTTCGGTGTTGCTCAGGTAGTCCTCGTAGGACTCCCAGTCCCAGGGCACGGACTTGGCGAACACCGCCTCCGGGAGATCCTCGACGTAGCAGAACAGGGACGCCAGCTTCGCCCGGTCGGCCGGGCGGACCGGGGCCAGCGACAGCGAGCAGTTGCCGGTCAGGACGGTGGTGACGCCGTGCTGGGGCATCGGGTCGCACATCGGGTCCCAGTACAGCGCCGGGTCGAAGTGGGTGTGCACGTCGATGAAGCCGGGGGCGACCACCGCCCCCACCGCGTCGACGACCCGCTCACCGTCGGGCCGCGGGGCCTGGCCGACCTCGGTGATGACGCCGCCGCGGACCCGGACGTCGGCGGTGCGGGCCGCCGCACCGGTCCCGTCCACGAGCGTGCCGCCCCGTACCAGGATGTCACCCATCTGCGCCCTCCAAACCACTAATTAGTCACACTAAATAGTGGGATGCTGCTGTGGCCGGCTCCGCCACATCCGCCAGGTGCCGCGAGGCTGACGCCGACGTCCCCCCAGCGGAGGCGCCGGGAAAAAAATTAC
>NZ_CAKKTK010000148.1:0-3004 GCF_920656135.1 Frankia sp. Cppng1_Ct_nod
CAGGGTCCCGAAATCACCATCCGTCCGGTCGCCGCACGACTACTGACCAGGGACGATTCCCAGTGACCATCCTACCGGCAACATCGACAACCGGTTCGAACATGCGTTCCGCCAACCTGGCGGTTTGGAGGCCCTAGCCCATCTGGTAACGGTCATCGTTGGGATCGTCGTCGCTTTGACGTGCGTTCCGCAGACCTGGTAGTTCCTGGCACTTCCGCCCGTCTGGTGACCGTCGCTGCGGGGGGTTGTGGTGGGGCGAGCGCCCAGACATGCGCTGAGCGCGGGCCACGTCGCTACGGAGCCGGTCTTGCCGTCTGATCGAGTGCAACGAGAAGGCGTTCGCCGAATGCTGGGGCGCCGCGGGCACGCAAATAGGTAGCGATGTCGTAGGCGGTCAGCGTGGGGCCGGATCTGCCGGTCCTGGCGGCGATGGCACGAACGGCCTGGACGACGAGGTCTGGGTGGAGGTCGAGTTCGTCGAGGAGGAAGTCGTCGAGGGACTGGCGGGTCAGGGGCGCGGGCAGCGCAGCGGGTGGGAAGTCCGCGAGGTTGTCGGTGACGATCACGTCGGCTCGGCCGGCCATGGCGGCCGCGACCACGTATCGGTCGTCGGGGTCGGGGAGTTCGATGGTCGGCACGAGCCGTTCCCAGCCGGTCACGGGCGCGTCCGGGAAGGCGGTCCTCATCTGCCGGACGCAGGGGTCCCCGGGCGGCGCGAAGCGGCGTCTGGGGGTAGCGGGGTGAGGTAGGCGTCGGATTCTTCTGGTGAGGTTCCGCGTTTGCCGAGCAGTGTGCGCAGGGTCCGGTCGAGTTCGTCCAGGATCTCGCTCGACCAGAGCGGCCGGTAGGCACCGGTGCTGGCGATCTCGAGCAGCATGTCGCGGGCCCTGCTGGGCACGAGGACGCAGGTGTCGAGCAGCGCGGAGAACATCTTGCTCAGCCTTCGGCCTTCGTGCGGGCGGCTTTCAGCGCCGCCCGGGTCTCGTCGGGGCTGATGTCATAGAGGCCGAGACGCTCGGTGTCGGCGACCATGTCAGCGAAGGCGAGATCGGCGGCGTGGCGTTGGCGTCGGCGGTACTCAAGGAGGTCGTCGAGACGGACCTTACGGTGACGGCTGGGCTTCTCGAACGGGATGGCGCCGCTCTCCAGCAGCCGAACCAGGGTGGTGCGGGAGATACGGAGCAGGTCCGCGGCTTCCTGGGTGGACATGGTCAGATGGTGCGGAGCCACCGTGACAGCCAGGCCCGCCTTCATCGCCGCGGCGACCTGCAGAAGGACGTTGAACATCGGCTCGGGAAGCTCGACGCTGCGCCCGTCCGGGCCGGTGAGCCGAGGCCGCGGCCCGGCGGCCTGCCGGCCACGGTCGCGAAGCGCGGCCAGGAAGTCAATGATCTCGCCGGTGTCCTCGTCCGGCAGGTACGTCTCGTCGTGGAGCGGTTCGGGTCGGGCGGGCGAGGTCATGAACGGCCTCCAAGACGATCGGAGCGATCGGTATGCTCGTTTCGCTCGATTCTACGCTGGCCGCTTGCTGCTGGCTATCCGCCGACGGACACCATCCATCCTCGACTCGAACGGGGCACTCGACATCCGCACACCATCGGATCAGTGCGCCGGGACGCTCAGGCCCGTAGTCCAAGCATGGGTGCATAGTCGCGGCGGCGGCTCGGTTGAGTGAGGATCTCGGCGCTGTCTACGGCCTGGTCGATCGCGCCGTGAGCTTGGCCCCTGAGCACAGACACCTCACCTGAGGCGGCCCTGGGCCGGGGCAAGGTCACCCGCAACGTCTGCACCCTGGTAGACGCCCCCTCCGTCCACCGGGACGAGGTGCAACCGCTGACCGCCGGACAGGCACGTGCGGTGCTCACCCTCGCGGTCACCCGGCCGAACGGCGCGCGCTGGTCGGTCGCACTGGCACTCGGGCTACGTCAGGGTGAGGCGCTCGGCCTGCCGTGGGACGCGGTCGACCTGGACGCCGGGACGTTGACCGTCCGCCAGGCGCTGCAACGCCGACCCTGGCAACACGGCTGCGACGACGACCCGTGCGGCCGCAAACGGGGCGGGAACTGCCCGAAGCGGCACAGCGGCGGGTTCCTCATCGTCCGGCCCAAGAGCCGCGCCGGCCGGCGCACGATCACCCTTCCGGCTCCGCTGGTAACCGCGCTGCGCGCCCACCGGAAACATCAGGACGCCGACCGGACCACCGCCGGGAACCTCTGGGACAACAAACACGGGCTGGTGTTCACCAGGACGGACGGGCATCCCATTGACCCGGCGGCGGACTGGCGGGAATGGAAAACCCTCGCCAAAGCGGCCGGCGTGGCTGCCGCACGCCTGCACGACGCCCGGCACACCGCGGCGAGTCTCCTGCTCGCCCAGGGCGTGCCGGCCCGGGTCGCCATGGAGATTCTCGGCCATTCACAGATCGGCCTGACGCTCGGAACCTACAGCCACGTCGCGCCGGAACTGCGCACCGACGCGGCAGCCCGCATGGGAGAGGCCCTGTGGGGCTCCGATGACAAGCCGACCGGCAACAAGCCCACCGGCGGCAAGCCGGCCGACGGCGGACCCGCGAACGGCGATCAGGAAGACGACCGGAAGGCCGACGAAGAAGACCAGAACCCGACGTGACACTCTGGCTGCCAGCGTGGCTGCCAGGGTAGATCAAGTCGCCGAGCGAAGCTCGGCACCGGGGGTCCGGGGGTCGTCCCCCGGGCAGGCATAACGGCTGGTGGCGAAGCTGATCGTCAGATCAGCGAGCAGCAGAGGAGAGTGTGGGGCGGGTGGGGCTCGAACCCACGACCGGAGGATTATGAGGACTATTCGGCTTAGCGGTGTGCTGAGCTGCATAGATGCAGCTCGCGCGGCACAGTCGGTGGCCGAGTACTCCGCTGTAAGGAGATCGGTTGATCCGCGCTCCTGTGCGGGACGTCACAGCGCTTGGTGGTGATCGCCGGCGGTGCCGTCAGGCTCGGTCCGGGTGGGCGCTGCCTAGGGCCGGCTGAAC
>NZ_CAKKTK010000149.1:0-2935 GCF_920656135.1 Frankia sp. Cppng1_Ct_nod
AGAGTGTCCTGATGGCGAAGAGTGCATTCGCTTGATTATCTAGCATATAGCTTATTTTGTAAATTGTAGTCAAATTGAGCATCGCTATTTACCATACGTAGGAGAACAGCTTGATGGCTCTGGATCTGTTGTATCGAAACGCCGGCAATACGACCCTCCTCGACCTGATCTGCAAGGAGCCCGGCCGGGTGCTCGACTGCGGCTGTGGGGCCGGTGACAATGCTCGGTTGCTGACCGGCCGCGGGTGGAAAGTCACCGGAATCACCATCGATCCGGTTGAGCGGACGGCGGCAGAGGAGTTCTGCGAGGTCGTGCACCTCAGCGATCTGAAAGTCGGACTTCCGTTTGCCGGGGATGGTTCTTACGACCTGGTGCTGCTGTCACACGTCCTTGAACACCTCGCTGACCCCACACATCTGCTCGAGGAGGCTCGGCGTGTCGTGGCCGACGACGGTCTTGTGGCTGTGGCGCTTCCCAACGTGCTGCATTACAGCCAGCGGGTGAAGTTCCTACGTGGCGAGTTCGAATACACGCAGACAGGGGTGATGGACGCCACTCACCTGCGATTCTTCACCTTCGACTCTGCTCTACGGCTCGTTCGAGGTAGCGGTCTCGATGTGGTGACGGCTATGCCCGATGGAGGGCTTCCCTGGTGGCGGTTGCGTAACGTGCTGTCGCCGAATACCACTGGCTCGCTCGACCGCTGGGCCACCCGGCTGCGGCCGAATCTCCTGTGCTGGCAGACTCTCCTCCTGGCACGACCGGCTTCGGGCCGAGCCGGAGGTTCCGACCCCAGGGCCGCGGGAAGATCACATTGAGTTACGGTGGGCTACACTTTGCAGTCGCCTTCTCGTGACATCTGGATGCGCTCGGGACGGGGAGACGCACGTCAGCGCCACTCCACTGCCGCCTCGGCTGGGATTCTCGGAATAACTCGGCCCGCGGAACGCAAGCCGACTTGGAGAATCCTCTCCGCGTGTGATCGGAACGCCTCGGCCCCTAAATCAAGTAAAATCTGAGCTACCGTTGTGATGAAAGCGGCCTTCCGGTCGGGATAATGAAAGCGCGACCAAACAAAAGCCCGACCAAGAAGGCCACCGCGTGCCATCATTCCAGACCGGAGCCGTTCTGTCGAGCGGCCATGACCCAATGCCGCTCGATTAAGGGCTTGCAGATTATTAACACGCTGGTTTGATCTCTTTTGGACGACTTATCCCTTCCGCGTCCGCGAACGCGTGGAGGTCCTGGAGGCTCGTCAGCCGCTGACCGGTGGGCATGATCGTGTGGCCGGTGGCGGTGAGGATCTGGCGGATGTCCCGGATCCGCTTGTTGACCGTTTCTGGTCGGACACCGAAGAGCATCGCGACTGCGACCTGGGGCAGGCGCGTCCGGTAGTGCAGGATCGTGGCGAGCAGCCGGTCGCCGAGGGTGAGTGCGGGTGGGCGGCCGGTGGTGGGCCCGCCGACGATGCGGGGCCTCCCGCCGCGCCGCTGGTCGAGCTGCCCGTCACGCTGGGTGGCGTGCGCCGCGGCGAGCTCACGGATCAGGGCGTCGAACTGGTCGGTGTTCATGCCGGTCAGCGTCGGGTGGCACAGCCAGCCGGGGGCTGACCTCGTCGAACGGGACCGGATCCGGCACCGGGGCGGGCGGTTCGGGGCGCAGCGTGTAGTTCCAGTCGCCATGCCACTCGTGGCGGTCGATCGGCAGCGCCGCCATCTGCTTGTCGCTGACCGTGACGCCGGTTTCGTAGCTGGCGGTGTCGAGTTCGGCGGTCACAGACAGCCCGGTGCGGGTCGTGGTCGCCGAGATGCTGTTGAGGATGACCTCGTGGCTGGTCAGCGGCCGGCCGGCCCAGTTCATCGTGATGTGCGCGAACAGCCTATGTTCGATCTTGTTCCACTTCGACGTGCCGGGCGGGAAATGACACACCGTGATCGCCAGGCCGGACTCGAGCGCGAACGCGGCGAGTTCAGCCTTCCATGCGCGGGTGCGGTAGCCGTTCGACCCGCCGGCGTCCGCGGTGATCAGCAGCCGCCGGGCAGCGGGATAGGCGGCTTTGCCGCCGCCGTCCCACCAGCGGCGGATCGCGCCCACCGCGAACGCCGCGGTGTCATGGTCGGTCCCGACCGTGACCCAGCCGGCGTTCGCCGCCAGGTCGTAGACGCCGTACGGGACCGCCCGGCCCAGTTCCTCGTCGACGAAGTCATGGGTGTCAACCTTGACCGGGTCGCCGGCCGGGCGCCACTGCCGGCCCGCGTTGCGGTACTGCCCGACCAGTTCCTTCTTCTTCGTGTCCACGCTGATCACCGGATCGCCGGCGGCCAGGTAGCCGCGGGCGGTGTCGTTGAGGTAGCGGAACTGGCTGTCCCGGTCCGGATGCCGCGTGCCTTCCAGCATTTTCGCGTTGCCCCGCAGGCTGAAATGCTCGGCGCGCAGCAGGTCAGCGACCGTGTCCGCGCCGACCCGGTGACCCTGGCGGGTCAGCTCGTCAGCCAGCGTCCTCGTCGACTTCGTCGTCCAGCGCAGCGGTGACATCGGGTCGCCCCGCTCCTCGGGCTCGACCAGCGCCAGCAGCGCGGGCCGCAGGCCCGGATCGACATCGACGGCGCGTCGACGCCCGCCGCCCGGCCGCCGGACCCGACCCAACGGTTCGGCGCCCGCGTCCAGCTCGTCGACACCCGCCGACACGGTCGCTTCCCGCACCCCTGCGGCCTGCGCCACCAGCCGGATCCCGCCGTGCCCGAGCGCCCGCGCCTCGGCACCCATCAGCAGCCGCTGCTGCCGCTCGTCGAGATGCGGGAAGATCGTCTCGAACTTCGCCGCCAGCGTCTCCCGGCTCACCTCGAACCCCACAGCACAGGATCTTGCCAGAGCCGCGGAATCTACGGGTTATTTTCCGGCAGACCCTAAGCCACGAATGCACCCGTCCACCCGT
>NZ_CAKKTK010000150.1:0-2907 GCF_920656135.1 Frankia sp. Cppng1_Ct_nod
ACTTGCACGGCAACGAACCGTCCATCACCCTCGCCGCGCTCGTCGCCACCCACGCCCCGCACGCACTCCACCCGGCGAAACCCCCGTCGCCCGACCCGAACAGCAGAAAAGATCCGCTTTCCCCGACCGATCCGAACACACCCGACAGACCCCCAGCGAACCGTCCCACCACCGATCTGGACCTCTGGCCGACTCTCAACGCCTCCCCCGGCCGTCGCCGGCAACCCGAGGCGAGCCGGCCGGCCTCCGACGAGACGCCCGATCAGAACGCGGCGATCGCCGCCGGGGCGCGTTCGCCCCGGCCAGCGCCGCCGGCCACCGTATCCTCCCCACCGCGCCGGATACCGGCGTTGACCTCGTCGTCGACGTCGGCGTGGACCCACGGCCGCAGACCCGTGCGGGAAAATATCCGGTTCCAGCGCCCGGGAACTGCTCTTCTCAGGCGCAGTCGGGTCCGCTCACCCGAGGCCACCAGTAAGATCATTTTGGCGTTTCGTGACAGGGACCTGCGTACTGGGCCGTAACGGCTGACACGCGTCTCAGCTGGGCGTGCGGCGCGTCCCGGCCGGTTTGCGCGTGGACGTCCTCGGTGGGCCGGCAAGCGTCCGCGCGGTCCGCGGCCGGAGCGGCGCCGGTCGCCTCGGCGCGTACCACCCGCCGCGCCGTCCCCCGGTAGCCTCCGGCACGCCGGGCTTGAGAATGACGGGCCGGTCGGACGCCGGCTCGACCCCGACAACCACCGGACGCTGCGGTGCGGGCAGCGGCGGCCGGTGAGCTGTGCGCAGGACGGCAACCAGCACAGCGCTCGTGGCGAGCACGCCGGCGGACAACACCGTCTGAACCCACGTCCACCAACCGAGCGCATGATGTCCTGAGGACGGGCAGAGCACTGTCTCGACGACCATGCCGACACCCGCGGCCACACCGAGCGCGGGGCTACGGCGCGCGCCGCGCCACAGCGCGACGACCGCGACGCAGATGGCGGCAATCGACGCACAATCGACCGCGGCGTGCCACCAGTGCATGACCGGGTCGGGACCGTTCGGGTCCGGCTCGACCGACGGACACACCATGTAAGCGACCGCGAAGGCCACGGCGAGAAGCCGGCGTGTCGTCCGCGTCAGGGGCACGTCGCGACGGTACATCCACCGGTTCGCCACCGCGACCGGTTTTGCCGGCACCCCACCGGGGGCCGGGCGCGATACCGGAGAATCCCGGGCTCCTCGCCCGCATTCTCGACCAGACACCCGCGGAAACCCTGCGGGAACTGCTACTGCCCGCGTTGTGGGTGAACGCGGTCGCCGGTAGCCCGGCCAACGTCTGCGTGGACGCCGGGCATGTGCTGCCCACGCCTTCGGAACGGGAAGGGAGAACGGTGGGGCGTGAAGAGGTGGAGCCACGGAGCCTGTGCCCTCGCAAGCCCCGAACCGGTCACCCACCGAGGGACGATAGCCAGCCAGCGTCCCACTCGAACTGTCAGCGCCACGCGTGCTCTGTCAAGGCTGCGACTTTCCCATCCGCGCAATTACCGATCGCTGTATACAACCTTCTGCCGGATTCGCCGATGGCCGGCACGGAGGGAGATGCGTGGTGGCAACGCAACGGAAGAACCAGCGGGACCTGACCGTCGACGAATGGGCGAGGTTCATCGGCGCGGTCGATGCGTTACACGGCACCCGCGCCGCCGCGCCGGCCTACCGGGCGTTCGTCGGCGTGCACGTGGCAGCCATGAGCATGACGGGCATGGCATGGGGGGTGCACACTATGGGGTCGATGGGGATGGTGGGCCGGAACTTCCTCGCCTGGCACCGGCGGTTCCTCTGGCAGTTCGAGCAGCGCCTCCAGCGGGAGGACCCGACCGTGACGATCCCCTACTGGGACTGGATCACCGACCCGGCCATCCCGACGGCACTGGCCGATCCGGCCACGCTGAAGCGGTGGAGCGTCGTCCGACACTGGACACCGGCGGATATGCCGACCAAGGCGGAACTCGACCTTGTGACGGCGCAGACCAGGTTCTCCCGGTTTCAACGCCGCCTCGAACTGGGCCCGCACGCCGAGGTCCATGTCGCGGTGGGCGGCGAAGACGGCAGCGGGACGATGAACAGTCCCAGCTCCCCAGCCGACCCGATCTTCTGGCTGCATCACGCGAACATCGATCGGCTCTGGGCGGACTGGCAGATCCACCACGACACAGCCACCCCGGCGAACACCACCGAAGTTCTCCAACCGGCGCCGTTGTTCGCGGTCACGGTCGCCACCCAGCTCAGCATCGCACGCTTGGGCTATAGCTACGCATAAGACCCGGGTGGCGTCGCGGATGGGAGTTGGATCCATCTCAGGCTGTCACACCCGATCCTTCGTCTGCGTCATCGACGCCACCGTGACGCGGGTCTGTGCGGTCACCCCCGAGGGCAGCTGGCACCCCGAACAACCATGCCGCCGTTCCACAGGGACACGGAAGTTATGTGGCAAGAGAAGGCATGTGCCAGACAGGGGTTTCCGGCAGATTCGCGGCTGGGATACGGGCGGTGAAGTGATCGGAGGTGGCGGTCAGGGTTCGGTGAAGGTCGTCGGGGTGGTGCTGCCACCAGGCGTTGAGGTCCTTCACCCCGACGGGGGGCATGATGTTCAGGATGAGACGGCCTTGATGGGCGAGCTGGTCTGCCAGGCTGGCGGCGGCGTTCTGCCCGGCGGGCAGCTTGCCGGACGCGGTGGCGGTGTCGTCGTCGAAGCAGACGATGAACGTGGTGACCTCGGGGAAGCGTGCGATGATCCGACCGGTGAGGGCCTCGGCACTTCCGGGGCCGGCGTGGGCGGTGCCGAGGACGGCGACGGCGGCCAGGCCGGTGTGAGCGACGGTGAGCGCATCGGGGAAACCCTCGCAGATGACCGCGACGTCGGGTC
>NZ_CAKKTK010000151.1:0-2652 GCF_920656135.1 Frankia sp. Cppng1_Ct_nod
GACGTTGGACACCGACCGTCATTTTTCCGTGCTTCAGGTCGCCGGTCTCGTCGACGACGAGAACCGCCTCGGGATCGGCGAACTGCTCGACGACGTAGTCACGCAGGTCGGTGCGCAGCCCGCCGTCGTCGTCCCACACCGCGCCGGCCAGGAAGTGCTGCATCCCGCCCGGGGACCGCTCCCCGGCATGCTCGGCGAGCGTCCAGCAGTTCACCCGTGGTAGCCCGGCCATCAGGCCACACAGGAACCGGCGCATCCGCTTTCGGGACTCGGCCCGGGCAAATCGGCGGTCGAGCCGGGCAGCAAAGGCCTCGAACGCTTCCCGCCAGCTGTCAGGGTCTACGCTGGGGCACACAGCCACCGGATGATCTTCGAGAGTCGACACAACCCGCGACGATCACCGGCGGCTTCCCCATGTCCAGGCTCGCCACGCCGCGCCATGCCAGCCCGGCCACCCACGGCCAGCCCACTAGACCCAAATGATCACAAATCTCGGGCTGGAGTACTAGCCGGACGGATACTCGTCGGCGACGAGTATCGGGTGTGACCAATTTCGATCCTCGTTGGTTTCCGAAAGATGCCGGTGACGATGCTCCCATTAGCGTGGGAGGATCTCTCCATCCCGATAACAGGGGGCCAGCGGAGGGAGTGCCGATGTCGGCGGCGTTCCTGAATATCGTGATCGGGTTGGCCACTTCGACGTCGATGCGGGCGGAACATGCCTCATCCTCATGAACAACGAATGGAGATCGACTCCTGAGGATCTGTAATGAAGTAACAAATGCATCCTCGGGAGCGTCTTCGCAGGTCACGGGCCTGCAGAAGGCTCAAAATGAACAGGTTATTTCATTCCGGCTACTGAGCATGGCTCAGCAGGCCGATAAGGGGTTGTAGGCATGGGTTCACCCGAGCCGCAGGCATTCACGGTCGAGGTTTCCGATGCGGCGGTCGACGACCTGAAGGCGCGGATTTCCCGGACTCGGTTCGCCGACGACTTCGCGAACGCGGACTGGTCCTACGGCGTGGCCGGTGGCTATCTGCGCGAGCTGGTCGGCTACTGGCTGGACGGCTTCGACTGGCGCAAGACGGAAGCACAGATCAACTCGTTTCCGCATTTTCGTGTCGAGCTGGACGGGGTGCCCGTCCACTACGTCCACGTGCCTGGTCGGGGTGTCCCGGGCGGTCCGGCACCGCTGCCGCTGGTGCTCATCCACGGCTGGCCGTGGACCTTCTGGGACTTCCACAAGATGATCGGCCCGCTCAGCGACCCGGCGGCGCACGGCGGCGATCCGGCAGACGCTTTCGACGTCGTCGTGCCGTCGCTGCCGGGTTTCACCTTCTCCTCACCGCTGCGCGTGCCCGGCATCAACCCGGTCGATATCGCGAAGCTGTGGGTGCGGCTTATGCGTGAGATTCTTGGCTACGGGCCGTTCTGCGCCCAGGGTGGGGACTGGGTGCGATCGTCACCGGGCGTCTCGGCCATGCCCATGCCGATGACCTGCTCGGTGTCCACCTGTCGATGCCTTCATTCCCGACTCTGCACTGGGACGATCTGCGGCCCGAGGACTACGGCCCGGGCGAGGAGCACTGGTACCAACGGATGCGGGCGCGGCTGCGGAACGCCCGCAGCCATGTCGCCGTCCACACCGCCGATCCGCAGACGCTGGCCTGGGCGTTGAACGATTCGCCGGCGGGGCTCGCGGCGTGGATCGTGGAACGTCGCCGCAACTTGAGTGACTGCGGCGGCGACGTGGAGCGGCGTTTCACCAAGGACGATCTGCTGACGACGGTGTCGCTGTACTGGTTCACCGAGACGTTCCACACCACAGCGCGGCTATATGCGGAGACGCGCCGACGACCGATGTCCCTTGCCCACACCCGCAGCCCAGCGATCGAGGCGCCCACCGCGATCGCTGTGTTCCCGCAGGACGTTGTGCTGTTCCCGCGGGCGGTCGCCGAACAGCACGCCAACCTGGCGCGGTGGACCGTCATGCCCAGCGGTGGCCACTTCGCGCCGATGGAGGAGCCGCAACTGCTCGTTGACGACGTCCGCGCTTTCTTCCGCCAGTTCCGCTGACCGCCACCCAGGCCCGCGGCAGGAAGGCGAGCTCCTCCCAGAATGCGTTGATCGTCGGTGTTTCAGCACCCGGGTGAGGTAGACGATCATCGCCGGTATGTCGTCTTCCCCACCGGTCAGGGCCGCGCCGAGCGCGGCGGTGCTCCGCCATGGCCGCCGCGGCGGCCCGGATCGCCTGGGCGCGGGGATGGGTCCTTGAGTTTTCATGGCAAACCTCCAGCGGGTCATGCCGGATGAGGAGCGAGCGCGGTACACGCCGCGCGGGCCGGCGGAAGGTGCAGAGCAGCTGTGGGGCGGCCCGGACGATCAGGCCTCAGGGCCGGTGTCTTCGGGGGGGAAGAACAGGTCCTCGATCCGGCCCTCGAAGACGGCGGCGATCTTGAACGCCAGGGGCAGGCTCGGGTCGAAGCGGCCCGTTTCGATGGCGTTGACCGTCTGTCGGGACACGTCGAGGCGGTCAGCTAGGGACTGTTTGGGAAGTACGTCCCGAGGCTGTCCGTGGATCTGATGGTGACTTTCGGGTTGCATGATCTGTTGTGTGGCGCGGGGTGACCTCACGAACGAGCAGTGGGCTC